>CAZGSA010000071.1:0-5116 GCA_964528215.1 Candidatus Woesearchaeota archaeon | reverse complement strand
AATATTTTTTTATTTTCAAACCAGCAGCCCTCTCTTTATGCTTCCTCTCTTCAAAATCCCAATTACCATGAATAGTAAAAACTCCTACACCTAATTTATCTAATTCGTTAATAATTCTTTTACCAGAATTATAATCTTCTAGTATTAATTGCCTAGCTTTTTTCATTCCAATTACCTTAAACCAATCCTCATAAAAATATTTAAAAATTATTTTTAAAAGTTTATCACTACCTCCAAAATCTCCAACACATAAAACTAAATCTATTTTTTCTTTTTTCACAATGTTTTTCAATTTTTTAGGAAATTTTCCATGAAAATCACCAATAGCTAATATTTTCATTTTATTTATTTTACCTCTTAAATAAAAAACAAATAACACTTATAAAATCATCTACTCTTTTTTTTATTTTTTCTTAAAATATTATTTTTCTTTGCAGGATTCTTTGTTCTCCAAGAATTATTATAACAAGTTCGAAAACATTCAAGACTCCTACCTTCTCCAAAAGCTTGATTTGCTTTATTAGTAATCTCTTTCCAACTCAACCCTTCTTTTTCTTTTAAATGCACAACATACTCTCTTTCATTAAAATAACCACAATAAAGTTCTAATTTTATTAAATCACTCGGAGCATATCCTAAAGCTATTAATCCCTTTCTTGTAGCATCTTTTCTCTCATCTTTACTCATTCCAGCAATCCCTAAACCAGCCTTATAATTTTTTTTAGCATATTTATCCCCCATTTTTTTAGCAATCTTTCTGCTTAATTCACTTCTTTCTTCAGAATCCATAGCAAAACAGCCAATACCTTTTTCAAAAGTATTTCTCCCAATTCTTTTACCAGAAATTTTTCTAGAACTCTTTAAATGTTCTCCAGCAACTTTAGATACTTCTTCTTCTCCTAAAAGTTCTATTAAAGCATATCTAACTATATTCAAAGAAGTGCTAGGACTTTTATTAAAATCCTCAACATACTCTTCAGCAATCTGCTTGTAATATCTTCCAGCTCTAAATTCATCAACAATTTCGGGGTGAGCCCTGGCTAATTCTCTTCCTTTTTTTAAAGAATACTTTATAGCCCTAACTATCCTATCTTCAAGATAAACATTAGATTCTAATCCTTGTTTTGTCATTTTAAATTTATAACTAAATTTTTATAAGATATTAATACCTTATCTTAAACTTACCCAGAAAATCTGAGGCAATCACTTAAATAATCACCTTAAAATTAAGACTAATATCTTATTTAAAAATCTATTGTTTTTTTGATTTTTGAATATAACCTTGCTACACTAGATCAAAAAGCTTCCCAAATAGTTTCTCAAAATCTAATTTACTAACAACAATTAATTAAACACTTCATCTATCCAACTTAAAATTTTATAGATTATCAATATTACATTTTAAAGAAATATTACCACCCTTCCCGCCCAAATAGTTAGTTTCTTCTATATCTCTTTATATTCTTAAGCTACATAGAACCATTCTTTAATTTTTCATCTACATAACTCAAAGTTTTATAAGATACTAATACAACATCATTTAAGATATAGATTTCTCTTTGTCTGATAAAATATAAATTTTCTTTTAATTAGTAAAAAATCTCAAAACTATTTTTTCTTTTTCTCTATTTTTATTCCAACTTCTTTTAACTGCTTTTCATCAATTTCAGAAGGACTTCCATCCATAGGATTCTGAGCAGACTTATTTTTAGGAAAAGGAATAACTTCCCTAATATCACTATAACCTAACATTAATGCAACCATTCTATCAAGACCCAGACCCATACCTCCGTGAACAGGACCCCCATATCTATAGGCATCTAATAAAAATCCGAATTTCTTATTAGCTTCTTTTTTGCTTAACCCAATAACTTTCATAATTTTCTCTTGTAATTCAGGATTACTAACCCTTATACTTCCACTTCCTAATTCAACCCCATTTAAAACAACATCAAACAAATCTCCTTTAACTTTTCCAGGATTTTTTTCTAAATCCTTAATAAATTCTTTTTGAGGCATAGTAAACATATGATGTTCTGGCTCCCATCTTTTTTCATCTTTATTATAAGCAAATAAAGGATAATCATAAACCCAACAAAAAGCAAACTCATTTTTATTATTCTTATCTTTTCTTAAATCAGGTTTATCTGTCCCATATTTTTTCATAGATTCTTCATAGGTTAATCTTGAAAAATTTTTTAATTCAATACCTAAAACTTTCTTAAAAACATATTTATACATCTCTTCAACAAAATTCATAATATCTTCTGCTTCAACAAAGCTCATTTCAAAATCAATCTGAGTATGTTCTGGTTGCCTATCTTGCCTTAAATCTTCATCTCTTAAACATTTTGCTAAACTAAAATATTTATCAAATCCCGATATCATTAATATCTGTTTATAAAGTTGAGGACTCTGAGGAAGGGCATAAAAATCTCCCTTATTAACCCTACTAGGAACAATATAATCTCTTGCTCCTTCGGGAGTTGGTTTAACTAACAAAGGCATTTCAATTTCAATAAATTCGTTTTTAATAAAAAACTCTCTAACAGTCTGTGCAACCTTAGACCTAAAAAAGAGATTTTTCTGCATCTTATCTGTTCTTAAATCTAAAAACCTATACTTCATCCTAACTTCTTCTCCAACCTCTTCATCTAATTCAAAGGGAAGTTGTGCAGACTTGCCTAAAACCTCCACATTATTAATAAAAACTTCAACTCCTCCGCTACTCATCTCTTTATTCTCACTTCCCTTAGGCCTTGTTTTAACTTCTCCATTAATCAGAATACAACTCTCCTTAGTTAATTTCTTAAATTTTTCAAAATCCTCATTCTTACTAATAATAACACACTGAACTTTCCCATACCTATCTCTTAAATCAATAAAAATAACTTTTCCATGTTCCCTGATAGTATCAATCCATCCAGCTAGTTTTACATTCTTTCCTACTAATTTTTCATCTATTTGTCCTAAATTATGTGTTCTTAACATATTCTACACACTAATTCTAAATTTATAAAGTTATTTACTCTCATCTTTTAAATTTGCAATATTCAGAAACTCTGAAAAGCTAACTAAAGCAAAACAAACCTCTTCAATACTATCTCTTCTATTTCTCATTTGTCTTAAAAAATTAGCAAGATTAATTTCATCTCCTTGAAAAATAAAAAAACCATCATAAGTTCTTCCAACATAACCTTCTCCCCCACACCCTCTTGCAAAGGAGTTTAATTCATTGTAAAAATTTCTTTCTTCATTATCTCTTTTATTATATTTAACTCTACAAAAATAATTTATAGGCTCACTTTCTCCCAATACCATTAATATTAAAAACAAAAAGACTTTAAAAACATTTAACAAAACAAATAAATATAATATAAAACATAAATTAATATGAAAAAACTAATAATTGGATTAATTTTAATAATAATTTTAATAATCCTTGAATTACTAGCATTTAAAACAAACATAACAGGAAATATTATTAAATACAATCAAGAAGATAATAAAGAAATCCCAGATAAATATTCCTATACAAAAGCAATCTGCAATTCTTCAAATTATTGTCAAGACCATGAGATAAGTTGTGAAAGCAATAAAATAACACAAATAAAACCAATTACAGGGGCTGTTGTACAATTTGATGAAAATTGGGAAGACCCAAGAGATGAAGAGCAAAAAGATAAGCTATGTGGTTAAAATAACAATACAACCTAAAACTTTCAAATTTATATTTCATTAGATTATTAAGCTACTCAAAACATCTCCTTAAAAATTTCAGAAACATAAAAAAATTATTAAATATTAATACAATCCCCTAAAAAAATCTTTCTTTATTTTAAATAAAAATTATTATCTCATCAACTTATTTAAAATATCACTAACTTCCTTTCCACTTATCTTTCCCTTATACTTGCTCATTACTAAACCCATATAACCTCCAACACTTAAACCAGGTTTTTCATTAACCATTTTAGCAATCTCAGCCTCCACTTGAGATAATTCTGCCTTCTCAATACTAATTGCTTCATCAAAAGATTTACCCTTGACAATCTCCTCCATAACTTGTTTAACATCTTCTTTCTTAATCTTATCCTCAGCAATAGCCTGGACAATGCTCTCAATAATATCTAGGTTAAGAATTTCATCTATATTTTCAATATTTTGTTTTTTGCTAATATCAGAAGGAATAAGAAATAAAACTTTTGCAATAAAATTAGGGTCATTAATTATTTTTAATAAACTCTCAAATTCTTCAATTTTATCTCCGGAACTTAATAATTTAATCATCTCAAAACTCAAACCTTTTTTTTCTAAATCTCCTCTAATCTCACTTCTTAATTTAGGAATTGTCTGCTTAGCTTTATTTATAATTTCTCTACTAATCCTAAGTAAAGGCAAATCTGTTTCAGGATACATTCTAGAACTTCCTGGCAATGGTCTAAGAAACTTAGTTGTTGAATCCGGATTTGCACCTCTGACTTCAGGCCTTAAATCTTTCTTATCATCTTTTAAATCTTGTTTCTGTCTTTCAACTTCATTATTAATAACATCAATAAAGATTTTAGGGTCTTGAAATCCCTTAATTTCTGCTCTTGGATGATTTTTAATACTAAGATTAATATCCTGCCTAATAGTCCCAATACCCCTCTTAACCCTACAACTTCTTAAAATATCTCCAATATGCATAGCAACTTCTTTACACTGTTCTGCAGATTTGATATCTGGTGCAGTAACAATCTCAACTAAAGGAATTCCTAATCTGTCTAATCTATAAATTTTTTTACAATTTTCTTCACCAATTGTTCTAGCAGCATCTTCTTCTAAATAAATATACCATATTCCAACCTTGCCTTTTTCAGTTTCAACAAAACCATCTTTAGCAATTAAAACACTTCTCTGAAAACCAGAAGTATTACTTCCATCAATAACAGTCTTTCTCATAATCTGAGTTATAGGAACAATCTTAGCATTAAGTAAAATTGCAATCTGCAATGCAATGTGTAAAGATTCTTTATTTAATTCATGAGGAGGCTCTTCATCAAGTTCAACTAAACAAACACTATCATATCCTTGATAAATAAATTCCTTGTTTAATCCCGCCTGGTATTTTGCA
>CAZGSA010000070.1:0-5123 GCA_964528215.1 Candidatus Woesearchaeota archaeon | reverse complement strand
TTAGTGTGGAGTTTCCATGATGTGACTCCTGATTCTCAATATAGTTTCTGACAACTTCTTCTTGAACAAATCCAACTGAAGATGCAAACTTCCCTCTGCTCCATAAATTCCCTTTAGGATATCTAAGACTTGCTTTAGGATTTTTCTCAAAAAAGAGTTTTGAAGATAATCCTTTCAAAATCTGCAAAACTTTTGAAGCAGACATTTTCATAGAAACTTGAACTTCACAATGAATATGCTCAGGCATTACTGAGATTACTATTATCTTTATTTTATGTAAACTAGCTGCTCTTCTTATTCAAGCTTCGCAAAGATTTTTCTGCTCTAATTTCCGAAACATCTTGTATGCATATCTTGGTTTCCATTCAAGATGCATCATCATAATTCCTACTAAATGTTTGTAGTGTTGATATTCAATTTTTACCTCCGAAAGATTTATTTAGAATGAGGCTGTCCTAACTATAACTGGAAATTCTTAGAGAGTTACAATCTAACTCTCTTTGAATAATAATTCTAGAAATAAATAGATTATTACTACATCCTAAAGGATGTGGATTTCTTTCTCAATTAAAAAAGTGTGTAGGGTAACATATTTAAAGGAATTATTCTTAATATTTTTAAGTTATTTTTTATTTAAAATAAAAATGATGTGATAAAAAATGAAAATAGTTCATTATAAGAATCTTAAACATAAAAGAGAGTATATTTCTGCTATGAAGAAGAGATTTCAGAGAGATAGAGTAACTGAGTTTTTATTTAGGTGGAAGATAAGAAATATGAGACTTAATTTAGAGATTTTTACAGACGTTATTGGTTTTGTTAATAAAAATGACAATTGTGTGATTTTTATTTCTGTTGATAATCACCAGTATAAACCTTTTATAAAATTGATTCAATTAGTTTCACATAAAAAAGATTTAGTGGTAATGAAAGAGAGTGAATTAAAAAGAGATTCTATTGAATATAAATTGAGCTTGATAATTGATACTATGTTAAATATGGAGAGAAGAAAATGAAAAGAGTAAGTAGACCCGTCAAACCTACTAACTGCCTTAAAGACAGGATTCGTCAGGGTCTGTTCCTCTTAAAATATAAAAGGAGAGTAGATATATAAATGTTTTGTTCAAAAGATGGTGTATAAGAAATACATAAAAAGAGATGGAAAAGTATTTGGACCTTATTATTATGAAAGTTATAGAGAGAATGGTAAAGTAAAAACAAGATTTGTTTTTGGGCCTAAAAAAATTGATAAACATTTTTCTAAATTTAAGAGAAAAAATATTATTAAACAAGAAAAGAAAAATCAGATTAGGGAAAAAAGAGAAAAGCACAACATTATTACCCTACTTACAATATTATCAATTATCTCTGTTGTTTTTATATTTCTTTTGATTGGGAATTTTATTCAGATTAGTGATTCTAAAGTTAGTGGAAAGATTATAACTGGGTTTGTGGTAGATGATAATCTTAATTTTAGTGAAATTGGATTAGTTGCTTATAATGAGGAATTAGTTAGAGTAGAAGATGTTACAATAGCAAGTAAGATTTTAGATAATGAGATTAAAGGGGTAGATATAACTGGGTTAGTTGATGCTGATGTAAATAATAACAATAAGGTTATTGAGTTTGATACTCCAGAGGGTTTGATTGAATTGAATTTTGATTTATTAGATTATAATACTTGGGTTGAGAATAAGATTATAAATACAGAAGATACAGAAGATTTTGATATTGAGATTGAGGAAAGTAGTGATAAATACAAGTGGGGTTATAATGTTCAGTTAAATGATTTGGATTTTATGGCTAAAATTGATGTTCAGAGTAATGCAGAAATAGTTATTATTGATAATCAAACCCTTAAAATTGGAAAGAATTATCTTAGTTTTGCTGATTTATCTGAACAAGGTTATTATTTATCTATTAATAATCCTGTTGTTTTAGAAAATATAACAATTCAGAATATTAGTATAATTAATTTTAGTGGATTAAATGTTTCTGAGATTAATCTTACAAGTAATGTTAGTGATGTTAATATTACAACAAATATCACTGTTATTAATGAGACTGAAGTAAATATTAGTGCACCTGTTTCTGAACCTGAATCTGTTCCTGAAGTAGTTAGTAATCTTAGTGAAACTAATGAAAACGAAGTTAGTGAAGAAGAGGTTATTATTAATGAAACTGAAATTAATAAGGAAGAAGTAGTTGAGAATGTAACAGAATTTGAAGAAATAGAAGAATTAGAAAATGGGGAGGAAGTTGAGGAGGAAGAGGTTGAAGAAGAAACTGAGATTGATGTTAATATTCCAACACAAGATGAAGAAGATGAAGAACTTGATAATGTTATTGAAGAAGGGTTAGAGGAAATCTCTGTTGAAGAGCCAAGTGATTCTGAACCTGTAGCAGAACCAGTTTCTGAGTCTGTTCCTGTAGAAGAATCTGAAGAAAGTGGAGAAGTAATAGGTATTACTGGTGCTGTTGTTAAAGGTATTTTAGGATTTTTTGTTCAAGGGTTTAGAGGATTATCTGGATTTGTTATTGGTGGTTTGAAAACAGATTATGAAAATAAGGTAATTATATATGTTGAAAAAGACTTTAGTAATGATTCTAGTGTTCAAGTAGGAGATATTATTAATTTAGATCCTATGATTATTAGGGGTTATGGTGGAACTGCTGTTCAGGGCACAACTGTTTATAGGTGTGGGACAATTACAGATGCAGGAAATTATTCAATGAATCAGAGTATTGTTAATAATACTCTGGTGGATGCTTGCATAAACATTGTTTCTAAAGATGTAATTTTAGATTGTGGAGGATATTATATCTCAAGCACAACTGTTAATAATGGAATTTACTCTAACCAATATAATACAACTATTAAGGGTTGTAATATTAGTATGGCTTGGGGTGGCGGGGTTGGTATTGGTTTATATCAGGCAAATAATTCTTATATTTATAATAATACTCTAAAATATCAAACTCATGGTTTGATTTTAAATGATACTCATAATTCAAATATAGTAAATATAACTGCAAGTAATAATTCTGAAAATGGTATTTTTATGTATGCTAATGTTGGGCATAATAATTTTACAAATATAACTGCTTATTATAATAGGAATACTGGTATGAATATTTTTGGACATGATAATATTATTACAAATGTAATTGCTAAATTTAATAATCCTCTGGGCAGTGTTGGTTCTGGATTTGGTATTATTTGTGATGGAGTTTCTGGTTCAAATAATAGTCTTAGAAATCTTAATCTTTATACTAATAATGCTGGATTAGTATTTAGTTTTAATACAAATAATAATTCTGCTTATGGAATTATTTCAATAAATAATACTAGGGATGGCGTAGGTATTTCAGAATCTGCAACAAATCATTTAATTAGAAATATAATCACTCGAAATAATACCTGGGGGATTTTCTTGTTTGAGGAAGCTATAAATAATAATATTTCTAATGTAATTAGTGAATTTAATAATCTTAGCGGAGTTTATATTTCTGAGAATTCAAATAATAATACTTTTACAAATATTAGTGCAAATAATAATACTTTATCAGGTTGTGCTGGAGAAGGTAATTGTTCTGGAATTCAGATTTCAAATTCTCATAATAATACAATTAAAAATATGACTCTTACTAATCATTCTGGTTCTGGGATTGTAATGTATGGAGGCTCTACTAGGAATTCTATAGAAAATATTACTAGTATTAATAATGTGAATGGTGTTTCTATTTATTCAAGTTATAATAATAATGTTAGTAATTCTTATATTGCTGAAAATACTGAAGGATTTGATTTTGATGTTTCTAATAATGGAACTTTTAGTAATGTAATATTATCTAGAAATGTCAATAATGATATTTTATTATCTGCTTCAACTCAAAATCTTTTTATTAATTTAAATATTAGTGCAAATTCAGATGGGGATGCAAATGGAAATATTTATTCACCTGAAGATTCTTATCACAATGTTTTTAAAAATTGTAATTTTACTACATCTAGTGCTATTTTAATTGGTTTATTTTCTGATTCTCAGAATAATACTTTTTTAAATTGTTCTTATGATAAAAATAAAGAATCTGTTTCTAGTAGTTCTTTAGTTAGAAAGTGGTGGTATAAGTCTTATGTTAATTGGGGTAATGGAAGTGCTATAAATCAGGCAAATGTTTCTGCATTTAATTCTTCAGGACATAGGCAGTTTGCTTTTTTAACAAATTCTAGTGGGTGGATAAATCTTACAACTATTACTGATTATTTTCATAATGGGGCTAGGCAATATTATTCTAATTATAATATAAATGCTAGTAGGGGTGTTTTTATTGATAATAGCACTTATAATGTTACTATTCAAGAAAATAATCTTGCTCATATTTTTGGGCTTTCAGATTCAATAGCTCCTACAATTACTTTTGAATGTAATCCTTTGGATGTTGAGATTGATGATTTAATAACTTGTTCTTGCACTGCAAGTGATTTTGGAACTCCTAATCCAAGTGTAAGTTTTACTGAAAATCCTTATACAGGTAGTGAAGGGACTTTTACAACAACTTGTACTTCTACAGATAATTCTGGTAATTCTGCTAGTTCTACTATTTATTATCTTGTTGAAGGTGGAACTGGTGGTCCTCCTACTCCTCCAGAGCCCCCATCTCCTGTATGTATTAGTGAATGGGATTGCAGTGATTGGTCTGGATGTATTGATGGTAAAAAATCAAGAGTTTGTATTGATTCTAATAATTGTGCAGAAGATGAAAAAAGAGAAACAAGAGATTGTGTTAAGGTAGTTGATGATTTTGAAATTCCTTTAAATGAGACAGAAGAAGAAAAAAGAGAATGGAGTGAGTGTGAAGCAGATTATACTCTTGAAGATATTATTAGTGGGGGCATTAATTTAAAAGGAGAGCAAGTTAAAATCTCTGAAACAGGAATTTTAAAAAGAGAGTGTGATTGTTCAAGAGATTTAAAAATATTAGATTCTAAAAAATGTGGTAAAAATTATAAAGAGATTTATGATGAAAATAATGAATTAATTCTAAGGTTAGAACTTATTAAAGCAACTGAAACAGAACCTGAAAAACTAAATCTTGATATAGTATTGGATAAAACAAAT
>CAZGSA010000069.1:0-5144 GCA_964528215.1 Candidatus Woesearchaeota archaeon | reverse complement strand
AAATCAGAGACATTGTTATTTCTTCCAGAAAATCTTATAAGAGGACATTGATTATTAAACCCAACCACTTCAACTATGTCTTCTAAATTATACCTATACAACCCTCCACTTGTTGTTAATATAACTTCATATTCTCTTCCCTTTTCAACTTCATGAGCCAGCCTTACATCTCCTTGATCTTGCAAATTTCTAAACTCAAAAAAATGAGAGTTTACTGAAAGAGCCGACCCCTCATAACCTACTAATGGAAGAGAGACAAAACCCTCGGTAGCAATTAATCCTTTTCCTTGTATTTCTGTTTTTGGGAATAATCTCCGTATCTCGGGAATATGATTAGAAGCATTTCCATCTGCCCAAGCACTTATTAAAGAAAGATTTGGCCATAATTTTTCTGTATTTATAAGAGGCCTTAATAATAATGATAAAAATGTTGGATTCCAAACTGATATAAATGATAAATCCTTACTCTTTGTTAAATAGTGTATAGTTTTATTTCTAAATTCTTCGATGTCTTGAATTTGTGCAACATCAAATGGTACTGCAGATAATTGTGCTATTAATCCTTGCTGTTCTTGAGTAAAATATGCCCCGTCATCTCCAAAACCAATTGGTATTCCTCCAGAAGTTCTTTCTTGTTTGTGTGTTACAGGAGTGATAGACCAATAAAAACTTCCATCTAACAATTCAGGTTTTCTTGAGTATAAATCGTAAAGCCATGGAAAAATACCTTGTTGAAATTCTCTCTTTAAAGATTCTGTATATGGAATAAACTTAGACGGAGAGGTTGATCCACTAGTTGGCTCCAACATTAAAACCGTATCCATAGTTAAAACTCTTTTTTTCCCTTCAGCTATCTGAACAACATAATCTTCATATCCTTCATAAGTAGTAATTGGAATAGAAGATCTAAAATCCTGGACAGATTCTACATCAGAAAAATTATAATTTTTGCCGAATTCTGTTTCTGAATTATTTCTTATTATTGAAAGAAGTTTTCTCTCTTGGCTCTTTTTTACATCTCTTGTTGATGCATGAAACATCTCACTTGCGTCTCTACAACTTTCTTTTAAAGCTTCGTTTAATTTTCTATATTCTACCATTAATTAATACAACTAATATGTTTTATAATTATTATTGTTCCTCTAAAATCGCCCGTGTCCCATCACACATTGCCTTGCACTTACTCCATTTATAGCTCTTAAACTTTTTATCAAGTGTAAATAGAATTTTCTCTAAAACATCAACTGTTTTGTCAATTTCAGCTTCAGTTGATTTATCGCCTTTTCCTGTCTTGACTGTAATTATTATTTTCATAAAAATAAAAATTGACTCTTTTATAAAAAGATGTCTCAAGAATTTCACTGATGAACATAACTTGTATCTGTTTCTGGGTCGAACAATTTAACAACTCTTCCTAATGGAAATACAACATCAATTAAATCATCTATGATGGTTATATTCTCTAACATTAAATTAAATAATTTATTCTTTTGCCTGTGTTTTCCATATTCAATTGGAGAATCTAATTTTTCTAATAACTTAACTGATTCAACATAAATGTTATTAATATTTTTAAGATAATTAGAAATCTTATCACTTATTTCTTTTTCTTTAATATTATTCTGCAAATGAAACAAAAATCTATAAGATTTAACAAACACTTTCATTTTTTCTATTGCATCTTGAGTGTAGATAGTTTCAACATTCTTAATAATGAATTTTCTATCACTGGCTATTTTACTTATCTTCCTTATCTCTTCTTCTGTTAATTGCAATTTTATTTCTTCCATTATAATAACTGGACAGGCTCTTCTAACATTCTTTGAGCTTGTTCAACCTCCACTTTAATTATAGCAGAATCAATCTTATTGACTTTCTCAACTTTTTGCATCTCTGTTTTCTGATTTTCTTTCTCATCTAATAAATACTTATGATGCAGATACTCTTTTCTTATAGACTCCATTTCTTGGTTTGTATTTTTGTATTTGTTAAATGTCTTTTTCCAATAACTTTCAAAATTTCCTAAGTTGCTTTTCCAGAATTGAGTTCTTGGTGGAGCTACTCTCCTTAATAATTTAGCTTTCTTTCCACGAGTAACTAAAAACATTTCATGAATGGGCATTGTTGCAATGTATCTTATCTGTGCCTTAGAAATTCTTCCGTCTTTTCTTAACTGCTCACAAACCTCTTCTCTGTCTTTCATTGAAGGCATCTCATTAATTCCTAACAAGTCATCCTGCCCCTCAATTAAGCCTTTTACTTCTGCTGGTGATTGAGTATCCATAAATAAAAATAAACCAGAACGAGCATAACGAGCAATATTACTAACATGATTTCTAAATATCTGTGTCTGTTCTTCATTCTCAGAACTTTTATCCTGAACTTTCATAAATGCAGACGCCTCTCTAAACATTGCTATTGTCTTTTTATGGACTTTATCTTCCATTGCTAATTTTAACGACTGCCTTAGAATCCAACCCATAATAAAAAATCTAAATTGCTCTGGAATATACTTATGCATTAAAACAGAAACAGCATTTTTATTTTTTATCTCCTCTTGCACATCCAGATTCAGAGAACATAAATCATTTGATAACAAGTGATTATCAATTAATGGCTTGATAAAAAGTTTATAGACTGCTAAATTCTGATAACCTTTAAATTTTGTTTTCATTAAATGTTCTATATCAGCACCATTTCCTTCTTCTCCTACTTTCTTGACTAATGAATTCCATAAGTATCGAGAGTTAGAAGATAAATCTCCTACAACTAAACTAATATCACTTATTTCAATAGAAGATATTGGAATTGTAAAAATCTTAGTTGTAATTCTCGGAAGATTTTCAGGCAGTTGCTTAGGAAGTTTAGAAGAGAACAAAGGAATTAATAAATTAACTTCATACTCTTTAGGACCTTCTGAATTAAATTCTCCAACATCGCATTCCATTTCATACCAAAGTTTCTTTTCTTCTGAGGGAAAACACCAAAAAGGTCCTTCATCTCTTAATCCGCCAAAAACATCTAATAACTTATATCCATGCGAATGATAACCTTGTGCAATCGATAACATCTTACAATACCGCCTGACAGTCTTGTATCCTATCGCACCAATTTCTCGCTGGATATCTCTGTATCTTAAACCCTGCATTCGAAGTTCTCCACAACGTCGCATCACCCTAAGATTCAATCCTTTTCGCATTTTTTCCTCCTTTCAATTTTATTGAAAATTAAACATTCAATTAGAAATACTGCTGTCATCTTTTTCGCCCCCTGAATTTTTTTCTAAATCATCAAGTACCTCTTTGTTCCTCTTAAGAGATTCCTGCGTGATTTTTTCAATTTGTTTGATTACTTCTTGTTGCATTTTTTAGTACCCTTCTTTTTATTATAGTCATACCTCTTACATCGAGGACAATTCGCAGGCATCCTCCCTAAACGAGAATACCAGATATGCCCACAGCGGTTGCATGTTCTCTTTTTTGGTCGTACGTTATTATTATTCATGATAATAAAAATATAGTAAGGTTTATAAATGATATTGCTTTATAACTAATAATCAATTAGTACTTAGTAAATTGATATTCAGAAAATGATCAAGAAAAAAAGTAAAAAAGAGATGAGTGGATTAGAATTAATCAGAGAAGATATAGATGCATCTTGGGCCTGGTTCTTAAAACCTTACGACGAGGAATCTATGATTGCTTCTAAAGGAACAAATCAAAAATGGTTTCAAAAATGGAACAAATATTTTGATATAATCATAAGCCCAACTCAAAGAGAAGGAAAACCAAAAACAATTCAACCATTTAAATATAATGTTGAAAAATTATATAAAAAGAAAGAGAAAGATGATAAAAATTTACAGATATTAGAGCTACTTAAAAAACAAAAATCAAAAGAAGAAATCTGCCGGAAGCTTAAATTAAATCCGAGATGGCTAGGTCGTTTATTAAAAGAATTGGAAAAGAAAGAAATAATAAAACAAGACAACCCCGAAAAAATTAAAACATTCTATTCTTATCCAAAAAAACTTTATCAGTTAAATCTCACACCCTTCTTTGAATATTGTGAATCTATACTTAAACAACCCTTCACAGAAAAAGAGAAAATTATTCTTATAACTTTATTCAATAATAGAATAATAAGATATGAAATGTATAACGAATATTGGAATACAAATTACATTGAAGCAATTTTAAAGTTTTATCTTAAATATTTTTTCTTTCCTGCATTAGAAGACCCAAAAAAGAAATCTCAAATTAAGTTAAGTAAAAATTTTATTTCTATGATACTTAAAAAAAGAGAAAAGCATAAACATTCAAATAAAAAATTTACAGGAGTATTTGTCGTTGTTGAATCTACAAAAGCAAATAAAAAATTAGATGATGAACTAAACCTTTTAGATGATTGGACAGGACAAGAAGGAGTTACATCTTATCATGAGTTCTATAAACTGCTTTCAAAATATAATGAAAAAGAGATGTATAATCTTAGTATGAAATTGTTAAAAGTTCTAACATTTAGATGAATTGCCAAAAAAAATAATTAGTGTCGCTCAAATTTAAAGATCCATCTTCGAACACACTTAACCTTTGGATTTCCGCCCATTTCTTCTACAATCTCTTTAGGCTTAAGCCCTGTTTTATGTAATTCAATAACCTTGTCTTTAGTTGCCTTGTCGTATTTTTTATATCCTGGCCTGGCCTTCGATTGTTCTTGTTCAGGTTTTTTATCCTCAGGTTTCTTATCTTTTTTAATTGGCTTTGTCATCTTTTATGCCTCCTTTCAATTATCACAATTTTTGTGATATTTTATATTATAATAAATTGACTACGATTAATAAAGGTTGCCCGTTTTATCGACGGTAAAACTTGTAATTTATCAGTAATCACAATTACAAGATATAATATGTTACATTCGATAGCTTTATAATCTTAAAAATAATAATATTAATATGAAAAAGAGTCAGCAATCAAGAAATATTTTATCAGAGTTGGATTTGGAAATTCTAAAGGCGATCAACAAAAGAGATTATGCTATATTGGAGTTGCGTAAAGATTTGAAAATTAATCCATTAAGTGCAAGAAGGCATCTTATCAGACTCCAGCAACTTAAATTAATCAAAAGAGAAAGAGTTGATAAAA
>CAZGSA010000068.1:0-5202 GCA_964528215.1 Candidatus Woesearchaeota archaeon | reverse complement strand
TTCACCTGCGAACTAATTTTCGGTTGCTAGTGACATATGTCACTGGGTCATACACTTAAATAATTAGATTATATACTTCTAAATTCATAGTTAACAACGTAGTTTGTACCATTAATTTCTAAACAAACACTTTTAGAATTAGAAGAAGTTAATTTACCTTTAGAAGGGTAGTTGTAGTGTGAACTCTTTTAATTCCTCCACTTTCTTCACTAGGGGAGATGCTAATCATTTTTGGATCAATTCCTACGTATTAAACTAATAACCCCCCAATACTCTCTGGTAAAGAGAAATTTTCAAGACCTTTTTTTAAACCACCTAGTTCTTTTTCAGTAGATACAATATATTTTGGTTTTATTTCAGTCATTTTTATATTATCTTTTATTTAGATATTTAATGCTTTATCCTAGATATCTGACTCTGCCTGGTTTAGGTTCATAAATCATACCTTCTTCTAAAAGTCTTTGAATTTCCTGGCTTATTAGGGCAGGATTGCTTTGTTTTATTTTCATAATAATTTCTTCTTTATCAACACCTTCATCTTGTTCTGCGTTTTTAATTAAGGAGATTATTTCATCTTTTAAAATCTTAATTTCTTCTTTTTGTTGAGTGTTTGGTAAAATAGGGTAAGATTTCTCAATTTCTAATTTTCTTATTAAAAGGTATTTAGGATTTTGTTTTCTTATTATTTCCGGTAAGATATAAAGTTCTTGATTATAGGAACGAAGAAGCCCGATTATTAACAAGGTATCTCCCTGAATTAAATCTGAGAATTTATTAATTTCTTCTCCAAATACTCTTGCACGGATTTGTCCACTTCCATCATCTAATGTTATTGTTGCAAATTTTGATTCTCCTTCTGATTCAAATTTATCAATAACATTTGCAATTAAATTAACCCTTAAAATCTTTTTATTTCCAAGTTCTAAGTGTAGAAATCGTTTATTTAAGGATTCAGATTCTTCAAAAATTTGATTTCCTCTAAGGATGTCTCCTATTCTTAATTTATATGCTGTTTCTCTTTTTCTTGGTTCTGGCATTTTTGATTTATTAGTTGTTTATATTAGTGTCTGATGTAATGCAAAGTTTTAGTTGTTCTTGCTTATAAGTTACTAGGTTTAATTATCTAATTAAAACCATAAAATCTTTTTTAAATATTTATGTTATTGAGTTATTGATTATCTATTTTGAACATCTTGAATAAAACCATGTTTAGGCTGGAAAATATCTCCAGATTTCTTGAGTTTTCCAAGGGCTTCTTCAAACTCTATTTCTGATAAATTTTCTTTTAAATTTTCTTGTAAATCTTTTACAGGTATTTGTTTTCCATATTTATCTTCTAGTTTTTTTATTGTTTCTTTTAAAAGTATTATTTTACTTCTTTGACTTGATGAAACTTTTGATGTAAATCTATCAATATCAAAAGTTTTGGTTTCTGGGTCATATCCTACTTGCATTAGATAATAATTTGTTAATTTAATTGCTACTTGAGAATCTTGTTTATCTACTGTTAAAGACAATCGAGATTTTGCATGTGCTTCTGCAAGCCTTACTAATCCTTGTAATTGTCTTGCTGAGATAGGGATAGATGAAGTTTCTCCTGAACCTTGCATATTTCTTAATTTAACATAAAAATTTTTAATTTCTTCAACAGCTTCTTCTGTTAATTTAGGTTCTATTTTTTGCTTTGCATAGGCAATATATTTTCTGAATAAATCCCGTTCTATATCTGGTTTTTTTCCTTTTCTTTGATGTATATTAAGTACATGGGTTGCAATTGCATCATCTTGAGATTTGTTTGGCAAATCACGCAATATAAATATTAAATCAAATCTATTAATTAAAGTTGGTGGCAGGTCAATTTGTTGAGTTATTGATTGGGTTGGTTCAAATCTTCCAAACTTGGGGTTTCCTGCAGCCAGAACTGAAGTTTGTGCTGAAAGTGTGGCCTGAACATTAGCTTTGCTTATTGTAACTGTTTGTTGCTCAAGTGCCTCATGCATAGCAGACCTGTCACCAGGGTCCATTTTTTCAATTTCATCAATGCATATAACTCCTTTATTAGCAAGAACCATTGCACCTGCTTCTAGGCTCCATCCTTTTAAAAATTCATCCCTAACAACAGTGGCAGTTATACCTGCTCCAGAAGCTGCTTTTCCCACTATATATCTTCCTCTTGGTGCAATATCTGAGATAAATTTTAATGTCACTGAATTGTGAACTCCGATTCCATTTGCTACAAAAGTATTTGTTTTTGGGATTGACAAATCATAAACTTCTTTATTATATTTTATCCTTTCAATTTTTTCAATTTTTGACCAGATAATTGAACTGTAAGCTATTTTTTTTAAAATATTAAATTCCTCTAAATTTTGATTTGATTTTCTTTGAAATTGTTTTAAGATTTTTATTAATCTTAATCTACCAATTTTATTTCTTTTTTTAACTGTTCTCATTTCAGCTGCAAAAGTACGATCTCCATGAATTCTGCTATTATAACCTAATTTTTTTGTAAGCTCGTAAACTAAGTCACCACAAGGGATACAATTTTTATAACTATAGATTGGTTTTTGATAATTAATATAAGTTCTTCCATAAAACTTAAAATTTTTTCTAAATTTTTTTATCATTTGAGAAGGGGTAGAAACACTATAATAATTTGTTTTTTTATTTTTATAAATGTAAGATCTTTTTTTAATCTTATTAAGAATTCCAACTGAAAATAAAATATCAGAGGTTTTATGGGCTAGTTCTTCTGAAACTGTTATTAATTCAACACCTTTAATCCTTTTATTATCTTGAATAAATCTTCCATCTCCTGAAAAAATTCCAGAAATTAATCCCTTTATAAATTCTCTAGGTGCAAAAAAAGCGAAATCTGGAATTTTTTTAATTCTTGAATAATTTCCTTTTACTTTTGAAGTGATTTTTCCTATTTTTTTTTGATTATAGCAATGAAATTTTAGTAGATTTGATAAACTTTTTGAAGAAATAGAAACCTCCTTATCTTTTTCTTTATCAGTATTTAAGTCTAATTTTTTTAAATAATTTATAATTTTCTT
This sequence comes from Candidatus Woesearchaeota archaeon, assembly GCA_964528215.1. GTDB lineage: Archaea > Nanobdellota > Nanobdellia > Pacearchaeales > GW2011-AR1 > ARS1285. The sequence continues at coordinate 2,143 of CAZGSA010000068.1, read as the reverse complement.
TTTAATTTTGCTATTCTTGTTTGAGATTCTTATTGATTTACCTGCTGAAATATTTCCTTCGCTTAAAAAAATTCCTATTAAAAATCCAAATCCCTCATCTAATTTAATCTCTTTTGGTAGAGGTCTTGCATTAGTCTTGTGAGTATTAAATTCGTTTGTTTTTAATTTAGTTAACTCTTCTTTATGGAAGTTGATTGGGATTGGAAGATAAGATTCTTTGGATAACTCATTTCCTTTTATAGGTATTATTTCTCCTTTATTTGAAAGAGTTATAAATGAGTGATCTTCTGTTGCGATTATTTGCTTCCCATGTTCTGTTGTTATTCTTATTAGCTTTTTTTCTGGAAGATGTTTGATTATCTCATCTACATTAGTCCATTCTGGTTTATGTTTTTTCATCTCAATAGTAAGAGTTTTTAAATTTTTAGGATCTTTTCCATATTTTTTATATAATTCTTTTATAGGGCTATATCCCAAATCTTTGTTATTTTTATAAAGTATTTTTTCATCTCTTCCAATACTCTTTGCTACACCTGGATCACCTATTAAAAAAAGATGAATATCTCCCCTTGAAACAGATCCATCTGGACTTACTTTTCTGACTCCTGAAAACATTTGTAAAACTAAGGATTCTTTTATTTCATTATAACCCCAAATAGAAGGAGCAATACTTTCTCTTAATTTTTTAAATAGTTCTGGATCTTCTGCTAGTTCTAAAATTTGTTTTTCATCTTCTTCACTAATATCCAAATCTTCATAGGTTGATTCTAAGGGGATTAGATTATTTGCTTCAATAGCTAAATCAAATCTAGTTGAGATTGAGCCAGAGGGTAGTGGGACTGGGACTTCATTTAAAATTCCTAAAACTCTGACTTTACTTCCTGGAGTTGTTTTTTCTTCCATTCCAGGTTCTACTAAATCTTCTTTTAAAAAAACAGACATTCTTCTTGGTTGTTCTCCGCCTACTAAGGATTCTGGTGATTCTTCTATTACTAATCTTTGAGCATCAACCATTGTTTTGCTTATTAATCTAAATTGTCCTTTTCTTCCACAAGAGCATCTAGAAGGTTCGCGAAATTTTTTTTCAATTTGAAGCACGGAGATAACTGTTCCACAGGAAGGACATTCAAATTTAGCATTTACTACTTGGGGGCGCACTTCTGAAGCCTGTCTAACTAAACCTTCAAAATAAATTAGTTGGTTAAGGTGGTTTGCCCTTATTGTTCTTATTCTCACTCTTTGTGTTTCAGGAAGGCTATTAAATCTTATCCTTGGAGTTTTTATTAATCCTGTTTCTTCTAAAGCAGTTTCTAAGATTTGAATAACTTCTTCTGGATTTCCAATTAAAGCTTCTGCTAAAACTGGTGAGCTCGAAGCTAAATCTTCAAAGGTTATAAAGACTACTTTTTTACCTTTTCTTATACTTTCTCCTACTTCTTTTTTATAGGTTTCAAAAAAGGTTTTTGCATCTATTATAAGGTCTTCATTACTCTTTTTTTCAGTCATATTTTCACCTCCATATATTAGGATTAGAATTCTTATATTTAAACATTTATTGTATGCTGTTGCTATTATCTAAATATATGTTTATAGATGAATTATTTTTTTAGAATCAATATTTATTTATGAGAATTAACTTCTTTTAGGGTTTTAATAAGCTGATTCATAGAGTCATTTAATTGTTGGTTGTTTTTAGTTCCTGTACAGACTAATTTACCATTAGAAAATAATAAAAAAGTTGCATTTGGTTCAACTAGTTTGTAAACTAATCCTGGAAATTGCTCTGGCTCATATTCTGTATTTTCTAGTTCTAAGGCTAAAAAATTGAGATTTAACATCATATTAATATTACCAGAAGCCACTATATTTTGAACAGTTATTTTTGGCTTTTCTGTTACATTTACATTTATTTTTTTTAAAGTTTTAATAACCTGTTCAATAACTAATTTAACCTGGGCAACTGATTTTGTTCCTGTGCATACTAGATTTCCTGAAGAAAACACTAAAACTGCTGATTTTGGCTGTTTTACTCTAAGAACAAGTCCTGGAAATTGCTCGGGATTATATTCTGTATTTGGGATTGTTTTTGCTAATTTTGTCAAAGGAACATCTTTTCCTAAGGAAGTTGTTGCAACAATATTTT
>CAZGSA010000067.1:0-5276 GCA_964528215.1 Candidatus Woesearchaeota archaeon | reverse complement strand
AAACTAACATAATCATCCATTGTCTGAGAAATATGAATCATACCTTTCATAACTCCTAAATTCATAAAAGCACCAAAATTAGTGATTTCTTCAACAATTCCATAGACTAATTCTTGTAATTCTGGTTTCCAAACAAGTAATTTAAACCTAGAATTATAAAATGCAGCTCCATCCCCAGGAATTATAATTCCATCACCAACTTCTAAAATACTTAAAATTCCTATAACTTCTCCAATCTCTCTATCATGATAATTAGCATAAATATCTTGTAGTTGCTTTGCAACAGCATCGCTAGTTCTAAGTCCAAACAACTTTGGTTCTACTCTTACATAATCCTCAACTTCAACTATATAGAACATGTTAGAAATACATAAAAAGATACATTTATAAATCTTATTATTTGAAAAAAACTAGAATAAAGTAATTTCTACATTTTATTTATCTAAATAAATTCAAAAAAAATGCAAAAAAACAGCCTATTAATAGAAAAAACAGAAGAGTCTCCAACTCAACTAATTAAATCAGAATCTAATCCAGACTATCAAAATCAGAATCTAATCCAGACTATCAAAATCAACAATCAAAAAAATTAAAACCAATTAATTATACAAATAATAGGCTAGGAAAAAGAATTCAGCAAATCCGTCAAAAATATGCACAAAGACTAATCCCAGATTATGAAAAAAGAGACATAAGCAAAAAGCAAATAAACGAAATTCTAAGAGAATCTTTAAATCAAGACAATGAATTTAGAGAAACAAGAAATAAACTACTAGAATCTAATATTTTTCTATCAAAATCTAAAAAATTTATTCAATATTATATAGAAAGGGGGCTTGAAAAAGAAGAAGTAATGCAAGAAGCACTTTTAGGAGTTTATGAAGCAACAGAAACATATAATCCTGAAATATCTAAGTTTTCAACATATGCAGGAATACATATTAAAAAAAGGCTAAATATACTCTTAATAAATAATGTCTGGAATACAATTCATATACCCAGATATATTACTGAAAAAAAGCAAGAAGCAGAAAGAATAAAAAATGAATTTAAAAGAAAAACAGGAAAATTCCCTACGCTTGAAGAACTCACAGAAGAAATTAATTTAAATCAAGCAGTTAAATCCCTAAAAGAGAGAGGCATAGAATCAACTGAACAAAACATAGAAGATTATTATGGTGGGATACATACAAAAATAAAACCTCATAAATATACTAGGGAACAGATTAAAACCCTAGATCTGTCTATATCCCCCTTACAAAATACCTACAAAGAAAGTGAGGAAATCTACACCTTAAAACCAAAAATAGATAAAAAAACAAAAACTCCTGAAGAAAATGCAATTCATAAAGAAACCCTAGAACAAATAAAGACTGCAGTAGAAAGAGGAGTTTTAGATGAAAGAGAATTAACAATAATAAATCTTCGTTTTGGGTTAGATAAAAAAGAACAATTAACATTAAGAGAGATTGGAGAAAGATTAGGATACACAAAAGAAAGAATAAGACAAATTGAAACTAGAGCCTTAGAAAAGTTAAGATTCTGCCTAAACAATAAAAAAGCAGCCTAATCATCTAGTCAGCATCAATTTTCTACCCCTTTGAATTAAAATAACTCTTCCTAATTTCCACCTCATTTCTCTATCTAATGTGCAAACAATATTTTTTTTATCTTGTCTAGAAAGAGCAATAAGAGCATCGTCAACATTCTTTCCTTCAGCCTTTACTTTTTTAATTTTATTTTTTTCTAATAATTGTAAAGCCAGGCTAGCAGCATCCTTATCCTTGCCTTTTTTAGCATTAATTTTTAGTTTTTCAAGCTCTTCAATAACTTGAAAAGCAACAACTAATTCATAATCCTCATTAAGCAAATCTCTGATTGCTTCAAAATAATCTAATTTTTCTTTAGCACAATAGACTAAAAAATTTGTATCAAGTATAATTTTCATTATAATATTTTCCCATATAAATCCCTAAATCTTTATGATAGATTCTCTACTCTTAAACTATATCCAACAACCCTTTAAACTTTTCGTTTAATTGAATTTAGGGTTCTAACTTTTACTTAAGAAAAAATATTCATAAGAAAATTTCTCTTTGCTTAAACATTTTATATCAGAAATTAAAACAGAAAGATAGATTTATATAACTTATCTTCTTTTTTTCATTATGCAAGAAAAAGAGCACATTTTAAAAGTTTTGAAAAGTGTGAAAAAAGCACTGAGAACAAAAGATTATATTAAGATTAAACATCTAAGTGACTATGTTATTCACTCCTCTTCAATTGACCAAGATACAAATATTATTTTAGTAGCAGTTATTATCTATTCTTTATCAAAACTTATTGAAAGAGAATCCTATAAATCTGAGAAAAATTGGGGGGATTTTTATAAAAAATATATTCAAAACCTAGATGACCTGATTAATGCTTTAGAAAAAGATGATTATGAAAGATTTGAAGAGGAAATTAATCAGACAGTAAGCATAATCCAAAATCTTTCTGGAAATCTAAAAATCTATATAAACGAGGTTTTCAGAAAAGCAAAAATAAACAAAGCTTCTAGAATCTATGAACACGGAATAAGCATGGAAAAGACGGCAAAAATTCTTGGGATTACAGTTTGGGAATTAGCAGAATATGCGGGAAGAACCAGAATCGGAGATGTTAATTTAGCAGTAACAATGCCAATTAGAGATAGAATAAAAACTGTAGAGGATTTATTTAAATAAAAATAAAGAAAATTATCAACTAAAAACTAAATAAAACATATTGCAGACAAAAGATAACAATTGAAATAAACAAAATGAAAGCTATAATATTTGATGCAGGACCTTTAATTAATTTTTCAATGAATGGAATTCTTTACTTACTAGTAAAATTAAAAAAAGAATTTAAAGGAGAATTTTTAATAACTAAAGAAGTAAGAGAAGAAATAATTGATAGACCTCAGAATATAAAAAGATTTCAATTAGAAGCATTAAGATTAAAAAAAATGTTTGATGAAAAAATAATCAAATATGCAAATATAAATAAGCAGGAAATTGAACAACTTAGAAAAAAAAGAAAAGAGTTAATGAATTCAGCTAATTCAACATTCAGAGCAAGAGGAAAAAATCTTCATATTATTGATAAAGGTGAATCTGCTGCACTTGCACTTTCCTGGTTATTAAAACAAAAAACAAAACAACCAAATGTATTAGCAATAGATGAAAGAACAACAAGAATGTTAGTTGAAAATCCAGAAAATTTAAGAAAACTACTCCAAAAAAAATTACATACAAAAGTTCAAGCAAATATTAAAAATTATGAACTTTTTAGAGATTTTAAAATAATTCGTTCAACAGAATTAGTTTATATTGCCTATAAAAAGGGTTTGTTTGAATTAAAAGATGCCAGAGCATTAGAAGCAATGTTATATGGTGTAAAATACAAGGGAACTTCAATAAGTGAAAAAGAAATTGAACAAATTAAAAATATGTAAATTAATTAACAGCAAAAAGCTTTAAAATACCATAATTCTTTAAGATTTTATAGATTAAGGGTGCATAGTTCAATGTTAGAATACGAGCCTCCAGAGCTTGGGATGAGGGTTAAATTCCCTCTGTGCCCATTTTTTCATCACCAACATCCCCATTAAACTCTTCTTGATGACTTTTTCTAGCAGATATAAAAATCAATACAAAAATAAGAATTAAAGAACTAACTATAAAAAAAGTTAAACTAAGAATAATTGTCCTATCAGAAAATTTTGGTAAAATATCCTGGGGAAATTCAGAAGAATTTCCAAGAGTCTGATTACCAGTCTGATTCTGTCCTCCAATAATTCCCTGAGTAGGCAATCCATATCCAGAATCTACACCAGAACTTGCTTCTTTTGATAGATAATAGATTAAAAGTATAGATAAAAAAATCACAAATATCATAAGGAGAATAATTACAATTAAAATTTTATCAGGTTTTTTTCTTTTTTTTACACTTCTTTTGCTAATTTTTTTCTTTCCAAATCTCTTTTTTTTAACCATTTTAAAACCTAATATTTTTATTGTTTATTAAATCTGTTTTTATAAAATAATAAGCAAACAATCCTTAAAAAACCTTTCTTATCCTTTGTTTTTCAATTAAAATTAATAGCTATACTTACTAAATCTTTTATATCGATATTCCCATCCCTGTTAACATCAGCCCGATTACACCAATCGGGAAAATCACCTCCAGACATTTCAAAAACAATTGCAACTGCAACTAAATCTTTTATATCAATATTACCATCCCTATTAACATCTTCATTTTTAAAAAAACTATATCTGAGATAAAGTTGTTTCACATAATCATATTTTGAATTCTCTGATAAATATTCTTTATCAAGAACATAAATCATTGTTCCTTCTGCATCTTTTTCGTTAGCCCTATAAAGTCCAGTTTTAACAGCTTCATAAACATATCCAGGAGTAGATTCTCCACAACCAGAGATGGGTTGTCCATAAATCATTACAACCAATCCTAAATTAGGTTTATTTAAATCAAAAATATAATCAGAAAAATAACCTTTTTTTTCAATCTCCCAGTTAGATTTTGGAACAAGAAAATTAAATCTAACCAAAAAGTTACTAACTTTTTTCCTTTCAAAAACTTTTAAAATTATCTCACTATCTTCAGAATATCCAGATAAATCTATATTTATTAAATCTAGTGTTAAATCTTCAAACCCATCTTTTCTATCTCCTAAATCTTCTTCAAAAATAATATCTCCTCCAACAATAACCTGAGCAATATGATAACCAGGAGAATATATATTTCCCACCCTATTAAAAGTAGTAAAAACAAAATTGTTTTTATTTTCTAATTCAGATATTTTTGTTTTAAAAGAAATATAATCTCCGGTATCTGATTTAAAGTTAGAGGGATAATCAACCCTAATAGACTGTCCTTCATAACCATATAATTCCTTAAACAAAGTTATCTGGGGATTAAGTTTTTCAGTAGAATCATGACAAACAGGAACACCATCTATAATCTGATAGTCATAAAATGGAAAAATAATTCCATCAATATAATTAAAATAAGGTCCTAAAAGGTTCATATCTCTAAAATACCTATGATATACTACTGGATAAAATGCTAAATTGGGATTTATTTTATAAGCCCCATAGGTAAACTCTGCAACAGATTCTTTTGAAAAATCAGAAGCAGTATTTAAAAAATCATCAATCGCCCATGCTTTCAAATTAGGGTATTCTAAAGAAGTTATAAATATCCTGACTGGCCAAATGATAGAA
>CAZGSA010000066.1:0-5367 GCA_964528215.1 Candidatus Woesearchaeota archaeon | reverse complement strand
CTCCAGCAGAAGAAACTACTGAAGAAGCTCCAGCTGAAGATTCAGACGAATAAAAATATTAATTTTTGTAATTTTTTAATTTAAATATATAAAATTTTGAAATCTAAGACTAAGTTTATTTTATTTTTTCCTTTATTCTTAAACCTGTTAAATATCAATATATAAATCACTAATATTTGCTAAATACATTTATCTTCTCATTTACACATAAATAAAGAGAATTATTAGTTATTTACACATAAAAATCAAAAATATCAATACACTTAAATCAGAACCTATTTCTCCTCCTCTGACTTCTTAATTTACAATTTTCAGCAAAAATAGCTATCTGAGATTCTAAATTAGATATTTCAGACTCTCCAAAAACAGCATCCATAAAAGGAATAGAACGTGTCTTATCTTCTTTTCTAAAATCTCTAATTAAAGCTTGAATACGTGAAGTAGCTGCTGTTTCATGCATACAACCTAAAGGCCCTACATGATAAATACCATCAACATTTAAATGATTATTTATAAATGCATAAGCACCTCCAACACTAATAGGAGATTCTCCCTGAATAACATCTAGATAAACCAGATTTTCCTGCATTTCTTTAAGTAGTTTAACTACATCATGAGGTTCTCTACCTTTTAACTGATTTCCAAAAGCACCAGACAGTTTTCCAATAGTATGTTTAATATAAGCTCTTTTTACTCCTGTTTGCAATATTTTCTTAAAATCATGTGTTTCAAAACTTCTATTTAAAACAGTCTTATTCACATAATTTAAAAAAGAAGAAATAGGTTCTAACATTACTTCTAAACCATTATTTTCTAAAAGTTTTATAGAATTTTGATTTGCTGCATTATTTAATCTAACAAAAATTTCTCCATTAACTAAAACAAGAGGTCTTCTTTCCTCTCTACTAATCTCAATATTTTCAAAATCTCTTGCTTTTTCTTTTAAAAATCTATTAAGAATACCTAATCCTGGGTTTGATTCTAATAAACTTTCTAATTGTCTCCGAGAAGTATGATAAACTTGCTCTGCCTCACCTTCATGAACTTCATAAGGGCGATATCTAAATAAAGCATTTTCTAATAAATCATTTGCAACAGTTCCTTTAAATAAAACCAGATTAATTAATTTTCTTTTTTTATTTGAAATCTTAATATCTTCATAATCTTCATTAGAACTAGGGTCAAGCACAGGAACTGATTCATAATTTTGTTTATCTAAAAACTCACGCAATAGAACAGGATATTGCCCAAATCTACAAGGTCCTTTTGCTTTTGGTAAAAGGACAGCTGCCTCTGTATTAGCATCAATTCCTCTTTGTATTAAAGAATTTAACCAGGCAATATGATCCCCTATCTGAAATGCAAAAGGTTCACAAGTATTAGTATCAATTAATTTTCTAGCAATTTTAATAGATTCCTCTGTTCTTGTTGGCATAACTTCTGAATCATAACCTACTGCATTAAATGCTGCTACAGCCATATGAGAATTTTCCCCCATATAAGGAATACCTATTAATCTTCCTTCAAAACTATCTTTTCTAATTTTTCTTTTATTTAATTTAAATTCCTTTAAACCAGATTTAAAATAATTTCTAACAACCCTATTATGAGCCTGAATCCTTGTTCCAAACTGAGCATTACTATTATGTCCATCTGTTTCTAAAACTAAAAAAGGCTTATCTAATTGATTAACTAAATTAACCTCATGATGAGAAATCATTGAATCAGGGCCACAATTAAAATTAGTTAATCTTACAGGAAATAAAATTGAATCTTCAAGAGTAGTGGCTACTTGTTTTATCATTCTTATTCCCTGCAACCAATACATATTATCTACTAAATCATCAACATTATGTTTTCCATCTGGAAAAAAATAAGCAGGAAAATAGTGCAAACCATTGGCAACAAATAATTCATTAACTTTTGAACTTGCTTTATTATCTAACAAAGTATAACCTCTTCCAACCCCAATATAAACAAGCTCTCCTTTTTTTCTTAATTTATCTAAAATCTTTTCTCCAGTCTCATGAATATCTCTAATAAAATCCTGCTGACTAGATTCTGCTCTTTCAACAGCAATTTTAACTTGTTTTTTTGAAAATCTGCTACCAAAAACTCTTTTTAAATCTTCATGAATAGCATTGCTTAATGGATAATCAGAATCATTAAACTGAAGAATAGGAAGAAAAACTTCTGAATTACTTAAACTCAAATTACCTTTAATAACATTTCCTGCAGAAGCAACATAAGGACAAAACCTGTTTTTTTCATAATCAGAACTAACAACATCTACTAATAAAAGCTTATCTAACCCCCTTCTATCTTGCTCAATCATTTTATCTTTTAAATAAGCAGCATGTCCATGGGCTAATATAAGTGGATAACAAAATTCTGAATGAGAATATTGTTTTCCTAATTCAGAAATTTTATCATTAGATTCAGGAGAAACAGAAACATTAAAACCTAAAAAATCATAAAGAGAAGTATAAAAAACTCCATACTCATTTAAAAAAGTTAATGTTCTAGGGATTAAAACCCTCTCTCCATCAACCTGCTCTTCTAAACTCACAGAATATCTATCTAAATGTTGATTTAATTTTTTATTATAAAGAGCTACATAATTTGGTGCTGGTTTTTGGTTATCTACTGAATTTCCTTTTGGACATAAACCTCCTGCATAAATCTTATTTTTGCCTAATTCATAAAGTTCTAATTTACAATCCCTAATTCCACAACTATCTGCAATAACAGAACTACAATTACAACTTTTTCTTTTAAAGTCCATATCTGCTATTTCTAGTCCTCTAAATCCTGAAACTCTAACTTGTTCTGCCATTTTAATTACAATATTTTTTGTTTTCCAATTTATTATCCTTTATCCCTATTTTCTTAATTTAATACTTAGTCTTCTTTTTCTTCATAAATATTTATTTTATGAATTATCAATATGTTTTTTTCTATTCTTCTTAAATTCATATTTTAGTTCTTACCCTCAATACATTTATTACTCCTATTTTAATCTAAATGTTTGTTTTATTTATTTAGTTTAATCTTCTCATCTGCATAATCTCGAATTTTAAAACCTGTTGATATTTTATTTTGTTTTTTAATTAACATTTTTACTCTTCAACTCCCTTTAATTTATCATTAGCAATAAGTGCAGCCCCATAAGCACCAAATAATTGTCTATGAGGAAATGCATTTATCTCTAATCCTGTATGAGAAGCTATGGCTGCTAGACAAGCTTTATTTTTAAAAGGCCCGCCCTGAGCAGAAACAAATTTTCCAAACTTCTCATTTCCAACAAATTTATTAACATAACCCCCTAAAAAACCATAAGCAATAGCAGCAGCAACTTCTTCTCTAGGCAATCCAAGAGAGACTAAGTTTAAAATTCCTGCTTCTGTAAAAACACCACAAGTATCATCAACAATAGGGACTTTTCCAGCATTTAATGCAGCTTCTTCAAATTCTTGGAAATCTAAACCAACCATATTAATCATATTATGCATTGTTTGACCTGTTCCAGCCATACAACTTAGATTCATTTTTGCTTTTTTAACAACACTTCTACTATTTTTTTTCCTTCCATCTCCATTAGAAAATAAAGTAAATTTAGCATCCTGCCCACCTAATTCAAAAATAGTATCAACCCTATTATCAAAATGCCTGACACCCTTTGCATGACAACTAATTTCATCTACCACACAATCTATGCAAACTTTCCCATTAGAAAGAGGTTGTGTAAATAACTGATGATAAAAAGCTCCTGAAGAACCAGTATAAGCAACAGCATTAATATCTAATTTATCTCCAAAATAATTTCTTAATTGAGAAAACATATTTTGAGCAGATTCTAATGGTTTTCCATGAGTCTCAATACATATTTCTGCAACAGGTTTTAAATCTTGTCTTAAAATAAATGCTTTTGTAGTTGTAGAACCTCCATCAACACCCATAACAACTGGAATTTTTTTATTTCCAAAATTTCCACTCTCAAAAATTCTTAAATCTCCTGATTTTTCTGATTCTAAATCAGGAAAAGAATTAATCAAATCAACAAAATCAGACAAAGGAAAAGTATACTGAATTCTCCCTCTTTGAATACTAATTGCTCTATTAATTTTATTAAGATTAAGAGTATTTTCTAAACCAGAATGTTTGACTCTTAAAGCTGCACCAATAGCTCCAACTTTTTCAGCATGTTCTGGTCTATAAATTTCAACACCCAAATGTTTTCCTAACATTTTAAGAATATAATTATTAAATCCAATTCCTCCTGTAATAACTGCACTTTCATCTGAATCCAACTTCCTTATTCTAACAACATCTGCCTGATAATTTCTAGCTATTCTTTCAAATAAACCTCTTAAAATATTCTCAATCTTTTCTCCTTTGTTTTGGAGATGAATCATATCAGACTGAATAACAACACCACATCTTCCACCAACATCAATTTCTTTATCAGCCCTAAGAGCAGTTTCATAAGCTAATTCATACATTCTTTCTAATCTTTTTTGAGGCTCTAAATTAGGATAAACTTCTGTTTCAAACAATCTTCTACATTGTTTAGTTAACAACATTCCAGAACCACCTCCACACTTTGTCCCAGAACTATTATCAGGAATATAAACATTAGAGCCCCCATTATTCATACCTATTTTTTCAAAAAAATAAGGGTCTTTAGCACCAATATGAAAAACATAACTAGCCTTAGAATCTAAAAAATGAGCTCCTAAAGGAATTGTTAAAGTATCATAAAAAAAACTTATATCTGCTGCTTCTGCAAAAACCTTTCCACCATTACCTGTAAATGCCAAAGCAGTATTATTCTCTTGAATCCCATTTGCCTTATTTTCAGAAACCAATTCTCTCAAACATTTTTCTGGATTTCCAAAATGCATACGAGATTTTGGAGCATAAACTAATTTATTTTTATTATCTAATGTTGCTGAATGAACAAATTCAGAACCTATATCATACCCTGTAAAGTATTCAATACCCATAAATTTAACTCATTTTGAGTCTTTAAAAATCTAATGATTTAACTTTCTTCTGCATTAAAATATAGCTTTCTCTCTAAACTATCTATCCCTCTTCATCTGCATAACTCAAAATTATTTTTTGAAAACATAAACACATAAATCAGAAAATAAAGGTTTAATAGAAAATGTGGGAATTTTTGACTTATGAAAAGTTTTAAAACCCAAGCTATTCATTTCTTTTTCAGACCATATATGCCTATGTTTTTCATAAGGATTCCCAAAAACCGCTCCTTGTGGATAATCTGTTGCTGGAGAAGAAACAATAAATAGTTTTCTTGTTATATTCATACAATTTTTCATTAATTCAAACCCTTCTTTTTTA
>CAZGSA010000065.1:0-5454 GCA_964528215.1 Candidatus Woesearchaeota archaeon | reverse complement strand
TTTTCATTGTTTCCTTTTACAAATTCTTCATATTCAATCACAGGAGTTTCAACTGGTTTAAAATTATATAATTGAAATAGTGTTTCAATTTCTTTTTTTATTGCTGTTCTTTTAGAAGCATCCCCAATATCTCTAAAACCTTTCACATTATCTGTTTTCATTTTTTCCCTCCAAGAGGTTATTAAACTCTTTTGTTTTTTTGATTATTTGATTTATTATTTTTATTATTTGTTTTTTTTCAACTTTTGTTACATCTGGTATCTTCCATGAAATAATTTTTTTAACTTTTGATTTAAATATAGAATTTGGAACATCATTAGCTACATTTATAATTAAATCCTGTTTTTTTAATAAATCTGAACTTAGCCCTTTTGTTTTTCCAGAAATATTAATTCCAAATTGTTTTGCAATTTTAATCACTTCTGGATTTACAGGAGAGCCTTTAATTAGTCCAGCACTATTTATTCTTATTTTCTTATTTTTATTTATTTTTTTAAAATATTCTGCGGCTATTCTGCTTCTAAATCTATTGTATTTACAGATAAATAATATTTTCATTTTTTCTCCTATCTTTTTTATTGATATAAAAGCGGGAGGTGAGAGTCGAACTCACTTTTCTCGGACCACAACCGAGTGTAATAACCGTTATACGACAACCGCCATATTTTAATTTAAGTATAAAAGGTATAAAAATGTTATTGAAAGCTAAGCTAGAATTGTTTTTTATTTTACTTTTAATGATGGGGATAACCCCTAATTAATTTAGCTTTCATCTTAGTTTGGTCAGTAAATTAGAGTTTTTAAATCTTATCTTATTCAGTTAATGGATTAAAGAATTTATTTTTAGATTGAATAATGAATAAAATTCAGTGGAAATTTTTTTACTCTAGATTTATAAGTTATGAATATTTAATTATAAATACAATAATATGGCTAAAAAAAAGTTTATTTTTTATTTTTTATGGTTGAGTTTGATTTGTTTAGCTGTGTTTTTATTGCAAATAAGCATTTCTGGTTTTACAGAGTTGTTTGTGTTAAATAGCAGGGCTATTAATAATTATGAATTTTGGAGATTTTTAACTCCTATTTTTTTACATGGGAGTCTTACTCATTTAGTTTATAATTTGTTTGCTTTGCTACTTTTTGGTTTTATTTTAGAAAGATTAATTGGAAGCAAACGATTTTTATTTGTTTTTTTATTAAGTGGAATTATTGCAAATATAATTGCTGTTAATTTTTATGAATCTAGTTTAGGGGCAAGTGGTGCAATCTATGGGATTATTGGTTGTATAACTATTTTAAAACCTTTTATGATGGTGTGGGCTTTTGGTTTAATTATGCCTATGTTTATTGCAGCAATTGTTTGGATTCTTGGAGATATTTTAGGAATCTTTATTCCAGATGGTGTTGGAAATATAGCTCATTTGTCTGGAATACTTGTTGGATTTATTATTGGTTTAATAATTAGAAGACTGAGGAATCAAAAGGAGAGAAAGATTAGTAATCCTAGAAAAAGTTATAATATTATTATCCCAGAACCATATATTCGGGGATGGGAAGATAGAAATATGAAGTAGATTTTTTTGGATAAAATGGATAATCAATTTTAAAAGAAATTTATATTTTTTAAGGGATAATATTAGTCTATTGCAAACTTTTGGCTTGAATATGGAAAGTTTAATCAGATGTTGTGTAGCATAAAAATAAGATATGGAGAAAACTTTAAATTAAAGTGTGGAAAGGATTTTTATTTATTAAAAATTTTTAGTTTTATAAACACAAAAGAATATTGTTTATTTAGATTCTTCTTTATATATTTTCCAAAGTATGATAAAATATGCAACAATTAAAGGTCCTACAAATATTCCTACAAATCCAAACTGGGTTATCCCTATAAACAATCCTATAATTGATACAACTGGATGTATTTTTCCAAATTTCTTATTTAGTATTGGCCTTAGAATATTATCTATATTACTTAATATAATTCCAAAAATAAGAATTATAATTGCTCCTTTTGTGTTTTCAGAAATAAATAAAATAATTGCCGCAGGAATCCATATAATTGGAGGACCAATTATTGGTATGAATGAGAGAATTACACCAATAAAACCCCAGAATAATGCATTTGGTATGCCCACCATATAAAAACTAATAGCTAATAATCCTCCTTGAATAATTCCAATAAAAAAAGTTCCAATTATTGTAGCATAGGTAATCTGCATAAATTTCTTTACAAGATGTTTGCTACTTTCTTCATTATACGGGCTTTTGCTTTTTATTATTTCAAAAAAATAATCAGAATTAAGCAAAAGATAGTATAGTAAAAAATACATTAAAAAAAGACTGGCAAAAACACTTATTGCATTTGATAAAATACTTCCTAAGGATTTGCTTATTAATGGAACTATTTCATTTACTATTGCTTGTTCATCTAAACTAATGTTTATAGCCAGATTTTGATTTAATTTTTCTTCAAGATTTCCTATTTTGCTTATTTGAGAAGGTAAGATTGTCATTTGGTCAATTAATCCTTGAATTAAAAATACCATGGGAAGAATTACAACTAATAATGAAAGAATTATTATAATCCAAGCAGCAAGAATCTTATGCATTTTTAGTTTTTTAGTTAACCAATTATATACTGGAAGAAAAATAGCAAATAAAATAATTGTTCCAAAAAGTGCACTAATAAATGGAATCATTGCATAGATTATAAATATCAAAAGCAATATGGGAATTACAAATATAAGAATCTTTTTATTTCTCTCTATTTTTAATAAATCTATCATCTTTCTTTGGTTGGTATGCTCTATTTAAATAGAGTTTTCAATGTATATAAAGTTTTTTAGAGGTTTTTTTAGTTAAGATAAGTAAGGATTTAAGGTTGTGAAGTTGATTCTGAATTTTATCTAATTGTTATTATGTGTCTTAATAAATAATTATAATTTATTTAATTAAACTTAATTATTCTAAATGAATTATAGGGTATAATTTTTAAACTATGTTTTTATTATTATATTATTAAATCAAAAAAAGGTGTTTTATGCATATTAAAAAAATTAAAAATAAAAAGAGATTTATAAGAGATGTTTTAATTGTAGTTTTGATTTATGCATTTGTATTGGTTTTAAATTATTTTACTAGTCTTTTTATTCAAAAAAAGTTTCAAAGCCCGCCTATTGTTAGAGATTGGATGTGGGAATTATTGCCTTATGTAAAAATAGTCTGGTTAAGTGAATTAGCTATTATTGCAAGTGTTATTTTTGTCTTGTTTTGGGCTGTAAAAAAAGATTGGGATTATATTCCTTATATTTTCTTTTTAATTGGAGTGTTTCAGTTAATTAGAGCTTTAATGATTGTTTTAACTCCCTTAGGTTTGCCTCTAGACCATTATAATGGGCTAATTAAGTGGGGTAAGGATAATGTTATGGCATTTGGGGCATTTCCTTCTGGACATTTGGCATATCCTTTTTTATTTTATCTGGTTACTAAAAAAAGGATTTTTATTATATTGAGCTTGATTTGTGCATTTGCTTTATTGACTTCAAGAGGACATTATAGTATAGATTTAATCGGGACTTTGCTTTTAGGTTTTGCTATTTATGTTTTAGGAGAAAAACACATTAAAAAATATTTTATAAAGTCTTGAAAATTAATAAATTGTTAATAGAATAGCCTTAGGACAGAGCTTGTGAATAAGAGTATAAGATTTGTTTTTGATGTATTAAAATTCAATACTAAAAGAAATATCTGTCTTTTAAGATAAAGTATTAATATGCCTAAAATTTTAGGTTATGTCTAGAAGAAGTTTGAAGAAGTTTTTTTATGGCTGAAAATCAAAAGAGATATGGAAAAGATTTAATACTAAAATGTGGAGAAGAGGTTATGACATATAAATTATCTTTTAATCTAATTTTTAAAATGGATTTATTTTTGAAACCAAAATAATATAAATATTTATACTCTAAAAATATTAAAAAAGGAGATATGATGAAGAAAAAACAAATTAATAAACCTGTAGATTTTATTAACAAAATTTTATTCTGGGGAATGCCAATAACATCCCTAATTGTGTTTATATTTAATTTAATTACTAATGCAAATCTTCAATTTTTTTCTTTTATAGGGCCTTTTTTCTTTGCATGGTTATTTTTAAAAGGAATAGATAGAATTGGAGTTAGCAATAATTATAAGCCTTTTATTCTTCTTTCATTTTGGGCCCATCTTTTAGGAGAATTATATTTTTATGAGGGTTTTGCTTTTTTGTATTATGATAAAATATTACATATTCTTACTCCAATTTTAATTACCCTGATAGTTTATGACTATGTTAAAAAATCTAATATTAGGTATCCTCAGGTTGTTGTATTTTTTATGGTTCTTGGAGGTATTTGTTCTTATGAGATATTTGAATATTTTTTAGACTTAATTTTGGGTTATGATATGCTTGGAGTTACTAGCCCTGAAGGGATTATTTTAATGGATGCTGTAAATGATACATTTATTGATTTAATATTAGGGGGTATCTCTTCTTTTGTTACTCTAATGTTTAAGAGAAATTAATGTTTAAGAGAAATAAACCAGATTAATTTTTTTGAAGTAAGTTGCAAGACTTTGAGTTATGCAGATGAAGAAAGATAAATAGTTTTGAGAACTCTTTTGTGTAGCTTAAAAATGCAATAAGATATAGGCAGAATATATTTTGTTGTGTAGAAGATGTTTTGATTAGGGTATTATTCTGTAAGAAGTGGTTTAAATAATAATTATTAGATAGAGATTAATAGAGAGATTAAAATTAGCTTTTTCTTTTTGAACTTTAATTAAAAGACTAATTTGTGGTTGTTTATTAATTGTTTCTGTAGTTTTTATAATCAAAAATAAAAACCAAGGTTTTTAAATAGTTTTAATTAAGTTAATAATTAGGAGAAATAGATTAGACTAATTGAAAATGGTAAAATTATCTTGCATAATTATTGCTTTAAATGAGGAAAAATATCTTTCAAAATTATTAGAATCTTTAAAAAATCAGAGTTTTCAGGATTTTGAAATAATTGTTGCAGATTATAATTCAAAAGATAAGACAAGAGAAATAGCAAGAAAATATGGTTGCAAAATAGTAGATGGTGGGAGGGCTTCAGTAGCAAGAAATAATGGGGCAAAAAAGGCAAAAGGAGATTATCTTTTATTTTTAGATGCAGATGGATGGTTTCCTGAGAATTTTTTAAAAGAAAATTTAAAAGAGTTTAAAAAATCTAAAAAAGGAGTTGGAACAATTATTGTTAAACCATTGAGTGATAAATTAATTGATAAATTTCTTTATAAACTTTATAATTTCTGGGTAATAGCTATGTTAAAAATTTCTCCTCATGCTTCAGGATGTGCTATATTTGCTAGAAAAGATGTTTTTGATAAAGTTAAGGGATTTGATGAATCTATTGTATTTGCAGAAGA
>CAZGSA010000064.1:0-5550 GCA_964528215.1 Candidatus Woesearchaeota archaeon | reverse complement strand
GATGGAGAAGATGTTGTTAATGTTTGGGATGATAATTACAAGGGAGTTTATCATTTTATAGGGGGAAGTTTATTAGATTCAACTTCAAATGATAATGATTTAACTAATGGGGGTGATGCTGTATTAAATTCAACTTCTTCTGATTGTATTGGTGATTGTTATACCTATAATGGAAATGATTATTTTTATAAAGATAGTTTTTCAGGAATTACAGACCAGCCGTTAAGTATGGAAGGATGGGGACGTTCTCATAGTTCTGTTGTTAATGATGGAGTTGCTTGGCTTGGAGATGATAGTGATAGTGGAAGAACTTATTTGATTTCATTAAAAGGAAGTTCAAATTACTTTTATACAAGAAGTGAATCAGGCACTATTGCTCTAACTTCTCCTGGAACTGGAACAGACTATTTGTATCTTGGAGCATCAGTTCATACTGGTTCTACTGCAACTGTCTATGCAAATCAATATTTTATTGATGGTGCTGTTACAGATGTTGATAGTTTAAATCCTTGGGATATTGATATTGGAAGGTCTGGGGACAGTTCTCCAGGTAATTATTTTGGAACAGGAGAAATTGATGAAGTTAGATATTCAAACATCAATAGAACTGGAGCTTATTTTAAATTTGTATTTTATAATATAAACTCAATTGATAATGAATTAATCTGGGGTGTAGAAGATAGTGGCGAAACACCCCCTGCAAATCCAATTACTGCTTGTGGAACTTTATCAGATGCAAATACTGTTTATACTCAGACTGCAGATATTGTTCAATCTTCTGATGCAGATTGTATAATAATTGGTGCAAATAATATAACTTTTGATGGAAATGGATATTCTATTACAAGTATTTATAATAAGGATGGTATTTATTCTAATCAGTTTAATACAACTATAAAAAATTGTAATGTGAGTATGGGGGCTGGAACGAATGGTAGAGGAGTTAATTTTGGTGGAAGTGCAGATAATTCAAGTGTAACTAATTGTATTTTAAATAACCAATATCAAGGTTTTTATGGAGACAATGGTGCATCGTCTCTTTTAATAGAAAATAATATTGCAAACAATAATACAAATGTTGGTATTTACCCTTATTTTGGATGTGATTTTACTATTGTAAGAAATAATACAATGAATGAGAATGGGCTTTATGGTTTTTATGTCTTTGGAACAAGTGAGAATATGACCATAGAAAATAATAATGCTAATTATAATGGGAAATATGGTTTTTATATGAATAGTGAAGATAATAATACTTTTACAAATAATAGAGCTGATAATAATACTGAATATGGGCTTCATCTTGTGAATTGTGATAACAATAATATAAGTGGATTTATTACTAATAATAATTCTAAAGCAGGAATCTTTATGCAGAACTCTAATTTTAATAATTTTAATAATATTACTACTAATAAAAACATGCAGTACGGTGTTTATATTTATACTACTGATGACAATAATATATTTAGAAATGTTAAATCTTCTGAGAATCTCCTTTATGGTATTTATGCTTGGAGTGGTTCTACAAATAATACAATTTATGATTCAAATTTCTCTGAAAATATAAATGACGATATAGAATTGTCAGATGGTTCTATAAATAATAGTTTTATTAATTGTACTTGGAATGATGATGATGTTAGTGGAGATTCTTCTTTATACAGAAAATGGTATTATCAAGCTTATGTAAATGATTCAAGTGGAAATGCAATTGAAGGGGCTTATGTAAGTGGTGTTAATTCAAGTGGAGATTTACAATTTAATCAAACTACAAATGCAAGTGGGTGGATTGAAAAAACAGCAATCACAGATTATGTTAATGTTGGTGGAACAAAAACATATTATTCTCTTTATACTCTTAATGCAACGAATGTGACTCTTAACGACGGACATACTTATAATGTAACTTTGAATGAAAATAAGTTGGATGATTATTTTAGTTTTAGTGAAGAAGGTTTAATAGGTGACATAACAATCGAAATCCTCCACCCCACAACCGACATCAGCGTAAATCGGAATGAATTCTTCAACGTAACAACCCAAGTCTGTTGTCGTGGCGGAAATTGTGGGGCAGTTAACATAAGTCTTGACCCTATTTCAGTAAACCCAGAAACAAAAGAAACCACAGAAGAAGGATTCATCGAAAAAACCATCAACTTCTTCAAATACCTAGCTGATTCTGTAATAAGGTTTACCGGCCGTGTCTCCCAAGACCTATACGAGGGTGCAGGAGATGAAGGTTATGGATACGGCTATGGAACTGAAATAAATCTCTACTCAGAACCTGACACCCTAGCAAGCGATATAACAATCACCGGAAGCGTCGACACAATCCTCACCGACGCATCAACCTACACAACCGACCAAGTAATCACCATAGACGACACCAGCAACTACAAAGGGAAACTCGAATTCGACGCATACTTCGACTTCACCGAAGTCGACCTAAACACACTCGAAACCGACTTTGATATCGGCAAAACCGTCGTAGACTTCAACAACGTCACCGGAGTAAGTGCAACCCACACACTTTATGTCTCAATGATTACCAACTCTGGAGTCTTAGTTTGCCCCAACGCCACCACTCTCGCCGAACTAACCCAATCATGCTCCGGCAAAATCTCCTTTTCTCACTCTGAATGTGACTCAAACACAACAAAAAGCGAAATCACCTGTGACATCGTCGGAACAGAATACAAACTAAGCGGCCTAGCCGGTACCGGTGTAATGATAGACAACGGCAAAGACCTAGTTTCCTCAGTAGAAGGAGAGACCCCATTCTACACAAACACCAGCAACCCAAACAGTACCACCCTCAACCAAGACGAATGTATCAATGTAACCTGGTGGGTAAATGCAACAGGTAATACCAGCTCAACCGAAACCTACGAATTCTTCGCATACGCAGACATCCTAAGCAACATGTCAAAAACTAATGTCTCAACAACATGGAACGTAACAATCTTAGGCTCATCCTCAACCTGCCCTAACTCTTGGTCTGGTTCTGGAACATCTGGAAGTCCTTGCCAGGTTACTGAGTGTGGAGATTTAAGTGTGGCTAGTTTGTATTATGAGTTGCAGAGCAATATTTCTGCTGGAGGAACTTGCTTTGATGTTCAAGAAGATAATATTGTTTTTGATTTGCATGATTATAAAATAACTGGAAATCAATCTGGAGATTGTTTTTATGCAAATGTAAGAGATAATGTTACAATTATGAATGGCTCAATGTATAATTGTTCTTATGGAATACATTTTTTAAATACAGATAACTCTTATTTTTATGATTTAATTGTTAATGAACAGAATCTAATTGGAATTTCCTTAAGTTCTTGCGATTCTAATCTGATTGATAATCTAACCTCAATGTATAATAGAAATTATTCTTTTTATTTGTCAGGAAAGGAGAATAGTGTGACAAATATAACTCTTGCAAATTGTACAAGTATTTTTGGATGTTTAATGATAGATGGAAGTGGAACAGATGGAAATTTATTTTCTAGGGGATTGATAGGTAATTCTACAAAAGTCCCTCTGATACAAATGAGAAATGGAGCAGATAATAATGTTTTTAAAGATTTGAATTTAATTAATTCAAATAATAATGATACCTATCTTACTGATAATTGTGTTAATAATACTTTTATAAATGTTTCTTATAATTTGAGTAAAGAATATGTTGAAGCAGGTTCAGAGATTTATAGAGAGTGGTGGTATCAGGCTTATGTTAATAATAGTCTTGGTGTTGATGTTTCAGGTGCTTATGTAAGAGCTTATAATTCTTCTGCTCATTTGCAATTTAATAAAACTACAAATGCGACAGGATGGATTGTTAAAACACCAATAATTGAATATTTAAATGTTGGAGGAACTAAGAATTATTATAATAATTATACTTTAAATGCAAGTAATGGAACATCTCAGGATTTTTATGATAATTATAATGTTAGTGTTGAATTGAATAATTTAAGCCATACTTTTACCTTAAGTGTTGCTAACACCCCTCCAACAATAGAATTAACTTCTCCTGATGATAAAAATTCAACTTCTGATAGAAGCCCGATATTTAGTTATGCAGGTAGTGATACTCAAGGAGATGATTTGAATTATGGCATTAATATAACTTGTATTGGAGGATGTTCTGCTGATAATAGATTTATAGATGATTATACTCTTTCAACCTATACTCCCAGTGATGATTTTATTTATCTATATGATAATGGTTATTACTATCAATGGACTGTAAGGGCTTGTGAAAATGAAACTGTTGAATTATTGTGCAGTGAATGGGCAAGTTCTCGAATAATTAATTTTACATCTATGGTTAGTTTTTCTTTACCTACTAATGTTGTTAATTTTAGTAATATGACTATGGGTGAAAGTAAGAATACATCTGATGCTTCTTTAAATCCACTTGTAATGAGTAATGATGGTAATTGTAAATTAAATGTTAGTGTAAATGCAACTCAATTATGGGAATCAATTGTTTATGAAGCTTCTGATTATTTTATGACTAGAATTCCAAGTTATTCTAGTAATTCAAGCTGGGCAAATACAAGTTGGATAAGGCTTCCAACAATAACTGGATTAGTTACTTTTGTTGATAAATTAAATTATAGTGATAATGCAGATAAATTAGATATAGATTTATTATTAACTGTTCCACCAAATGAACCTCCAGGAGCAAAGTCAGCAACAATAAATTTCCAAGCTAGTTTGGCAGAATGATGAAAATGAAAAAAATATTAAAAATAAATAAAAAAGATTGTGGAAAGAG
Organism: Candidatus Woesearchaeota archaeon; assembly: GCA_964528215.1. GTDB lineage: Archaea > Nanobdellota > Nanobdellia > Pacearchaeales > GW2011-AR1 > ARS1285. The sequence goes on along the minus strand of CAZGSA010000064.1, from coordinate 770 downwards.
AAGTAGTGAGAGATATGGTATAGATAAAAATAGTGTGAATATAAAGAGAGATAGCTTGAATCTATTAATATCCTTTAAACTTTTGGATTATATAGGTGAAGAGATTGAAGAAAGGTTTTATAGCTTAAGAAATCTTAAGATATCTAGGGTTATATAAAAAGATAAAATGAAAAATAAAAAAGCAATTAGTAAGATGAGTAAGATGATTATAGCTATGCAAGTGGTTATTGTAGTTTTTGCTTTGGGATTTGTATTTTTGTTTACTCCTAATTTGCAATACCCTAGAAATAATGAAATAATTAGTGGAAATGTTGTTGGTTTTGAATTTAAAAATGCAGATTCAATTTTAATTGATGATAATCCTGATTTTTCAAGTCCTCAAATGGTTGATTTAAATGAATTAGGAGAAATTGAGGGAGAGATAAGTGAGGATATTAAACTTAGATTTGAGCCTGGAACTTATTATTGGAAAGCAGTTGGAAATATATTTGAAAGCAAGGTCAGAAGTTTTATAATTGATTCAGAAGTTGGTTTAGAATTAAAAAAAGGAGAAGATAATTCTACTATAACTAATGTTGGAAATGTTGCTGTGAATGTTAGTGAGGAAAGAAGTGGAAGCATAAGTGGATTAGTAATATTAGATGTGCAGGTTGAGCATGTTGTTAATCCTGAAAATAATACTATTTATAGGGGTGAGCAATATGACGAATAAAATTGATAATTTAGATAATTGTAATAAAAAAAATATTATGAAGATGAGAGTTAATAAT
>CAZGSA010000063.1:0-5565 GCA_964528215.1 Candidatus Woesearchaeota archaeon | reverse complement strand
TTTTCTTGATTTTTAGTATAGTGCCCATTTTATGGTACTTTATTAGCAACCTTGTACTACCTATTATGCACTCAATTATCTATTTTAAAATATAAAACAATTTAGTTAATTTTATAACAACTCAATTCCTTGTTTATTAATGGATATTATAAAAGATATGAAGGATATTCCCAAAAATACCTTAATGGCTATTCCGAAAACTCCTTCTGATTTTTTAAATCTAAAAAAATTATCAAAAATATCTTCTAAACACTCAAAATCTAAACTAGGAAAATCTCCTGGAACCTTAGTCTATGTAGGAAAGGAAAAAAAAGAATCTGTTAAAATTCAGGTTATTGATTACACTAAATCAAAAGTAAATGAATTTGAAGCAGAGGATATAGGAGATATTTTTAAGTATAGGGATAAAAAAAGCGTGACTTGGATAAATATTACTGGAATTCATGATATAGATATTATCAAAAAATTAGGAGAACACTTTAAACTCCATCCATTATTATTAGAAGATATTGTCAATACAAATCAAAGACCTGTCTTAGATAAATTTGATAATAATCTTTTTTTTGCTATGAAGATGATTTATTATAATCCAGAGTACAATCACATAAAAACAGAACAAATAAGTATCATCCTTGGAAAAGGATTTGTAATATCTTTTCAGGAAGAAGAAGGAGATATTTTTAATCCTATAAGGGAGAGAATCAAAGCAAAAAGAGTTAGATTATTAAATCCAGATTATCTGGCTTATGCTTTGATTGATTTAATTGTTGATAATTATTTTTTAATTCTAGAGCATTTTGGAGAGCAAATAAGCAAAATTGAGGAAGATTTAATGGAAAATCCAGATTCAAAAACCCTAAATATAATTTATGGATTAAAAAGAGAACTTCTTTTTTTAAGAAAATTTATCTTTCCTTTGAGAGAAGTTATAAATAGTTTCCAAAAGATTGAATCTAAATTGATTACAAAAGAAACCAAATTATTTCTTAAAGATGTTTATGACCATGAAATACAGGTTATAGATATATTAGATACTTATAGAGATATGCTTTCAGGACTTCAGGATTTGTATATGTCTATTTCAGGAAATAAAATGAATGAAATAATGAAGATATTAACAATAATAGCAACAATATTTATTCCCCTAACATTTATAGCAGGGATTTATGGGATGAATTTTGAATATATGCCTGAATTAGGATATAAACTTGCATATTTTATAGTATGGGGAATAATGATTCTTGTAGCCTTAATTATGGTTAGTTATTTTAGAAAAAAGAAATGGTTGTAAAATGCTTATAAACAAATTTAAAAGTTTTTGGTTTGATAGAAAAATAGAAAAAATAACTAAGATACATTATATAATTCAGGTTTTTATAAGAATTAGTTTAATTTTAGCTTTGATAAGTGCAATTTACAATCAAAGATGGACAGTTTTATTTGCAGTTTCTCTCGCCTTAATTTTAACATACTTACCTAATTTATTTGAAAAAAGATATAAGATTTATCTTCCAGTAGAGTTTGAAATAATAATTATTATTTTTATTTATGCAACTTTATTTTTAGGAGAAGTTCATGGTTATTATGATAAGTTTTGGTGGTGGGATGCCTTATTACATACTAGTTCTGCCATTGTATTTGGTTTTATTGGATTTCTTATTCTTTATATCTTAGATAAAAGTGGTAGAATAAACACTAAACCAATCTGGATAGCAGTATTCTCATTTTGTTTTGCTGTTGCAATTGGAGCAGTCTGGGAGATTTTTGAGTTTAGTATGGATCAAATATTTGGCTTTAACATGCAAAAATCAGGTCTTGTAGATACTATGGAGGATTTAATTGTGGATAGCATTGGTGCTTTAATAGCTTCTATTTTTGGATATTTTTATATTAAGAAAAGAGAAATTTTTTTATTTGGAAAAATCCTAAAGAGATTTGAAAAAGAAAATTCTGGATATTTTTTAGAACCAAAAAATTAATCTCCTAAATATTTTATCTTAGGAGTCAGCAAATATCTATCCTCTCCTAAGAAGATTCTTTGAGCAATAGCATCTAATCCTTCTTTTGAATTAATGTCTCTTATTTCTCTGAAAAGATTTCTGGCTTTCTCTATAATCATCTCAGCAAAGGGTATTTTTTCAGTATAAGAAGGAACTCCTCCTCTAACAAAAGGTTTGGATATTAATTCTTCATCTATTTTTTCAGCTAGTTTTAATAACCTTTCTTCTGCTGTTTTTCTGGTTGTAGCTGGAAAATGTGCAAGAATTATCTCATCTCCCTGATAGGTTAAAAAATCTTCACTAGCTTCTGTTTTATTTAAGGAATTAACATTTGTTTGGGCATAGGTTTTAAAACAAAGAACTTTTTTATTAAGGACTCTCCCATATCTTGTTTTGATAATTGTATCATTATCTGGGTTATCTAAATTTGATAAAATCACATCTAACTTTGGAATTTTTAATCCCATATTTAATAAATATTTTGCACTTTCTATTGCTCGAGGAACCTTATATTCTTGAATTCTTCCTAGAAGTGCTTGATTTAATCCATTGACATTGATTCCATCTCTTTGAGGGAGAAAAACTTGATAACCTTTTTGTTCTAAGGCTTCTGTTAAACCTACATTAAATAATCTTTCTGAACCTGTATTTGCAGATGTTGCAAAGTAGATTTCAATCGGGTTTTCCATAAAAAATTTATTAAAAATCTATTTTTATAGATATATATTCCAGGATATATACTCTGATAAGGAGATATTTTTTAAATAATCATTATCAAAACTTGCACACATCCAATAATAAATCCAATCACTCCACCCATTATTTCAATAAAATAAAGTTCTTTTTTTATAACCTTAAATACAATATTTTCTAGCTCATCCACACTTAATGTATTTATCTGATTTTCAACTGCATTTTGAAAAGAATTTATTATTCTTGGGCCTATGGCTGGGATACCCTCTATTTTTCTAAAATAAGGAGGCATTATTTCAGGACTTATTTCACCAATTCTTTTAGCAAGGATTTTTTTTCTTTTTGGAAGAACTCCTTGTATTCCAAAAATTTTCTTTTTTGGATGAAAAAGCATTATTACAGCTAAGTAATTTGTAAAATACCCGATAATAAAACCTACAATTGGTAAGAGTAATATTTTATATTCTATCATTTATATCTCCATTAAATATCTCTGGGTATAAAATTTGTCAGAATATTTAAATCATCTTTTACTAATCTAACAATAATACATCTAAGAGAATTTTTAAGTATATTTAATTTTATTTTTCAACATCAACTGCTTTTGGACCTCGCTCTCCATCTTCAACATTAAAACTAACTTCATCATCTTCATTTAAAGTTCCTTGTTTTATTCCAGATTCATGGACAAAATATTCTTTATTATCTTCTCCAGCTATAAATCCAAATCCTTTTGTTCTATTAAAAAATTTAACTTTTCCTTTCATTTTAACCTCCTGCAAATTTAATTTATTATGTTTTTAATCTCATTTATAATTTCAGATTAATAATCTTGTATAAATTGTTAGTAAAAATATTATTTAATCCTTTAAAATTATCAAAAATTCTATTTCTTTTTATTTTCAATCTTTACCCCAAGTTCTTCTAATCTCTTTAAATGAGCTTGCATTATAGATTCAACAGTTTGTGCCATCTTAATAAGTTCATTTCTTTCAGCAACAAGTGTATTTAAAGCCCCTTTATGAAATCCAATTTCTTCTTCTTTTGACATTTCAATCTGTTGTTCTTTAGAATCTCCAGATGTTTCAACATTATCTTTAAGACTAGAAACAGCTTTTTCAAGATTATCTTTATCTATATTTAATTCCATAATATCTCATAAAAATAGCACTTAATAAAACTATCTAATTAAGAATTTGGTGAAAACATCTAATTATCTTAAAATTCTGAAAGATAAAATATAACTAAAATTTATTTTTGCCTATGCTAATAAAAATTTATTTATAGGAGGTTGGGATTAAGAAGTTAGGATGAATCTAATCCTCTTAAGGTAAGTTATTGGGATTTATAAAAGATATAGGAATTCGCCAAAACCATAATTAAGTAAAAATATAATCTAGCCAGATATCCTCATAATATCATCAAAAACTTATGATTAGATAGATGAAAACAGATAAAAATACATAAAAACAGATGAAGAATTAAATAAATATTTTATGTAACTTAAAACTGACATAAGACATTAGAAAAATATTTTAGTGGAAGGAAGAAGTTAGATATCTAAAACATATACACTTCCTTCAAACAACAATTCTTATAAACCTAAACAACTATTTAAAAAAATGAACTTTAAACCTTTACTTGAAAAAATAGAATCTTCATTAGTATTTCAAAAATTTAAAGAGCAATACCCAGATGCAGAATTATGTGCTGGGTTTTTTATATTAGACTTTTTAAGTAATGATAATAAAAATAGTCTAGATTATAAAATCAACAACAAAATTTTCACCTTTTCTATTAAAAAAGATGATATAACAATGCAAGAAGATGAATTGATTAAAGATAGCAAGCACCCACCTCTTCAAAAGATAGATGACGTCATAAAAGTAGAAGTAGATGAATTAAAATCAATTGTAGGTGTTCAAGCTTTAGATAATGGAATCAATTCTAAGCTTAGTAAGATAATTGCTGTCCTTCAAAAATTCAAAAAAGAAGGAGAAGATAATCCTAGGCAAATCTGGAATCTAACTTGCATGTTAGAGGGATTAATTATTTTAAACATTTTAATTGATGCAAACTTAGGAGAAGTTATTAAATTTGAGAGAAAATCTATAATGGATTTAGTAAAGAAAAAGTAGTGCGAGAACCACCTCAAGATTAAATAAGACAGGAATTATTAACTTCTAAAAATCTGTCTCTTTTAAAAAACAATATTAATGTTCTATAAAACCCTGAGTTATATAAGTAAATACAGTTGAAGATTTTAAAAAACTATTTTATGTAGTTTAAAAGTAAAATAAGATATAGGTTCTTAAAATAATAAGATAAAATATCAAAAATTAATCCTAGGGCTTATAAGCAATTGTAATTCTTATAAAACACCAAAATTTAAAAACAAACTACACCTAACTATGTTAGAATAAACTCTAAAACAGAGGTAAGAATAACAAATGTCAGAAATAGATAAAATAATTGCTAAAGTAAGTTCTCGCTATAGAGATAAAAAAGGAAATCCCTTAGGCTCGCCTCAAGAGCATAATTTAGTCTATGATTCTTCTACAGAAGGATTAGAGCCTCTTTACTTTTGGATTCTAGATTTTATGAATGATAATTTTGGAGGAAAAGTTGAAAAAATAACAGATAATTTTTCTTCATCTCCTGGAAGTGGGCATTTTTCAGAACTCCAGGGAAAAATCAGCCAGATGCAACAAGAAGCATCAAGAGTTTTAGGGACTGTAAATAATATCTTAAAAGGAGTTTGCTATGATAGCGGAAATTAAAATTAGTATTGAATTTGATGAAAATGGTATGCCAATTCAAAACATAAAGGAGCTTATATGGAATAATATTATAAATCAAGATTCAGCATATA
>CAZGSA010000062.1:0-5627 GCA_964528215.1 Candidatus Woesearchaeota archaeon | reverse complement strand
ACCCTTCTGTTATGCTGGTAGTTTTTATATCTGATTTTATAAAAGTTAATGAAGAACATGCTCGTTTATTTGAAAATTTAGGAGGTTTGGTTGAGACAATTGCCCTTATTGTTAGAGACCCTCTTGATAAAACACTTCCAAATATTAATAAAGAAATTGTTATTCAAGATGTTGATAGTGGAGAAAAATTACTTATTAATCCCAAGATAGCTAAGAAAATCTATGAAGAAAATGCAAAAAAACAACTTGAATTAACTAAAAATATTTTTAGAGGTTCTAATATTGATTTTTTAGAATTAGACTCTGGTGAAGATTTTTGTTATCCTCTTGCTATGTTTTTAAAACGGAGGGCTGAGAGAAGATAAACTCAGGATAAAATGGGTTTTGGTTTTACAAGTCTGAGTTATCTATGGTTATTATTTTTAATACCAGTCTTAGTTTTTTTTCATTTTCATAAACTAAGGAATATTAAGGATAAATCTTTAAAATTTGCTAATTTTGGTGCAATTGCTAAAATTAAAGGGATTGACCTTTATTCTAAAAATATTATTAATCTAATTCTTAATGTTTTAATGATTGTTTCTCTTGTCTTTGCTTTGTCTGGATTAACTTGGTATAGGGAACAAGGGGTTAGTAGTTTTTCTTTTGTTATTGTTATTGATGCTTCTGAGAGTATGGGTGCGACTGATTTAGAACCAAATAGATTATCTGTTGCAAAACAAACTTCTATGGATTTTGTAGATTCTCTTCCTTCTCAAACAAGAATTGGAGTAGTTTCTTTTTCAGGAAATGCATTTATTGAGCAAGAGTTAGTAACTAATAAACAACAAGTTAAAACAGCAATTAATAGTATTGAATTAACTAATTTTGGTGGAACAGATGTTTATGAAGCTGTTTCAATATCTGCAAGTATGCTAGATGATGAGGAAAATAAAGCAATTATTTTATTAAGTGATGGGCAGATTAATGTAGGTGATTTGTATAATGTTCTTGAGAATGTGAAATTAAAGAAAATCATTATCCATGCTTTTGGTATTGGAACTAAGGAGGGTGGAAAAACAAGTTATGGAATGTCAAAATTAGATGAAGATAGTTTGACTAGTCTGGCATATAGTAGCAATGGCCAGTTTTTTAAAGTTAATAGCAAAGCAGACATGACTTCTGCATTTAGTCAGATAAGTCCTCTTACAGTCAGAGAAGTTGGAATTAATTTAGGGATTTATTTTATTTTAATAACCCTAGGATTGTTTATTGTTCAGCAGTTTTTACTTGATTTTTTAAAAATAAAGATGTGAAATTAATCTTTAAACTTAGATTAAGATAGAGTATCCTATAAAACTTAGAGTTATGAAGATGAGTTGATTGAAAGATATAATTTAGAATACAGATGGATATGTTCTATAAACTTTTAGACTATATAATTCAGATAGAATTTAGGAAATAAAAAATATGAAAACTTTATCTTTTTATATGGGGAAGATGTTAAATTGAGATTTTTTTTAATCTTCTTTTTCTAGGATATTTTCAAATAAATTCATTGCCTTATTAGTTTCTTCAGAGGTTATTTGTTTTCCTGAATAAAGCAATGCAGTCATTAAATCGCAGAATTGGGTTGATTCTTTATCTTCAACTTCTTTAAATTTCTGTCCTAATTCAAGATAAGTTAAGCTTGGTTGTAATCCTAGTCTTTCATTAAAGAAATCTCTTGCTAGTTTATTAAGAGATTCTATATGCTCTTTATTTTGTTTAAGATTTTTTATTTCCTTAAGTTGTTTTAGAAATATCATTGCTTTTTCTTGTTCTTCTCCTAATTGTTGATTTAACTTTCTGTTAGTTGTATAAAGAACAAATATTATTGTAATTAAAATTATAATTACTAATATGATTGATATTGGGTTTTGTAAATTATTTAATGTTGCTAGTGTTTCATCTAACATAAATCCTTCCTCTTTTGTTTATTTCTCTTTTTATGATATATAATTTAAGAGTTTGAGTTTTAAAAACCTAGTGTTTTGGTTTTTGATTAGTAAAATTTTGGATAGGTCTAAGATAATTATTAATTTAAAAAGAAATTAGAATGAGGTATTGATAATCTATAAAACTTTTAGCTATACAGAGAATAAGTTTAAGCTCTGATATGTGTAGTTTGAAATTGTAAGGAGATATTAAGGAAATTTATATTCTTAAGTTTGGTAGGAGGTCATATTAAGAAAATTTAAATTTTTTGATAATGATTGTTAATATATCCTGAAGATAAAATAATTGAAGAAATGCTATGAGCAAATTAAGATTATCAGGATGCATTAAGGATTAATCCTTATTAAGTGTGCAAGAGTATATACTATTAATAAGATTTTTCTAGCAGATTATCTATAAAATCTTTTGGATATCTTTCCATTTTATATATCCATTGACGTGTTCCAAAAGATTCTTGGTGAGCTGAGTTTGTTTCATTTTGTACATCTGGATGATAATATTCCCAGACAATTTCTTTATCCCTTGTGATTTCAAAAACCCTTCCTTTTTCAGATTCTGTTATTAATAGGTTGTTATTAGGGAGTAATTGAACAAATCCTTGTGAAAGAGTGTAAAAACCTGCTGGTTTATATTCCCAAACTATTTCTAAAGTTATTGGATTTATCTCAATTATTCTGGACCATCCCCTATATCTTCCATTATCAAAGATTAAGATATTTCCAGATTCTAGAATTATTGGTGCATGTTGTCCTTCAATATTATTTTCTATTTGGTCATAAATCGCTCTCCAGACAACTTCTTTTGTATCTTTATCTAAAATAAATAACATGCTTCCATGCCTAAAACTTATTAATAAGTTTCCTTTTTGAAATGCTTTATATTCTTTGCTTAGCTTGTTTTCTGGAAGAACTCTTATTGCATTAATATGGTAGTAATCATATTCTCCTCCCCAGATGCTTGTGTTTTTCTTAGCATTTTCTGGAAGAAGGGCATTTGGAGGTCTATCTAGCTCTAGAGGTTTATGAAATTGTTGTAGTTCTTTTAAATGTTCCCAAGTAGACCATCTTTCAATTTCTTTTCCGTTTTTATCAAGTTTTAAAATAACTCCAAATTCAACATTTCTTTTATTATATTCATAAGTTTCTTTTGTAGTTGTTAAAATATCTCCTTCAGGAGTTAATACAATATCATGGTGTATTGGAAGTGGTTGAGTCCATATTTTTTTATTATCAAATGTAAATTTTCCCCAATTTTGAGATTCATAATATTCCTGAGCATAATAATTCCCATTTTTGTCTAACAATCCTAGGTAAATATAATCCCATTCTTTTACTAGGTTCCCATTCATATCTATTAATTTTCCTTCAAATAAATTATATCCTTCAAAAGCCTTTTCTTTATTATAATTTTGAACTTTTGATAAACTAGAATCAAAAGGCTTTTTATTATGTTCTTGTGGTTCTCTTGGAAGCCAAAATTTAAATATTCCCATTGTTATTAGTATAATCATTAAGATTACTATAATTAGTTTGTAATGTTTTTTTATAAATTTTTTCATAGGTTTAAAAATATAGGTTGATAGAAAACCAATGATTATTCCTACCATTATCAATAAAGATGTTCCAAGAGTTGTTGCAAGATATCCTCCTGTTCCAGGGTCTATGTATGCTGAAACTTTTTTGATGGATGATAAAGTTAAAAATAAAATTAAGATTATAAATATAAAAATGTTGTTAAAAACTTCTTTTTTCATATTTTTACTTTACCAGGGAAAAGATATAAATGTTTTGATTTATGTGGAAGAGATAGATTGAGAGTCTGGAGAAATGTTTTTTTTAATCTAAAATTGTAAAAAGATATTTAGGAAACTTTAATTATAGTTTGAAGAAGAGGTTATATTAAAAAATCTGCATTTTTTATGATGAATTATTAGTAGAATCTCATATTTTTAATTATGTAGATAAGAGATATAAAGACTTTACTTTATATCTGTGTAGTAACTAAATTTGTAATTAAATTTTTGATTAATAAAGTATTTAAATGGATTATTTCTTTATATATCTGTAAAAAAGAAGGTTACTACACAGTCTCAGTCATCATGGTTGTTAAAAAGTTTATTAAAAAAGGTGGGAAAGTTTTTGGACCCTATTACTATGAAAGCAAGAGGGTTAATGGGAAGGTTTCTAAGATTTATATTGGAGGTAAAAAAGAGTATAATTTATGGAAAAAGTCTAAAAAGAAAAAAGATATAAGAAAAGGAAAACATAAAATAAACAAACAGGACATAAAAGAAAAAAAGAAAAGTTACTACACACCTAAGAAAGATATTAGATTATTAAGTATTCATAAGATTAAATCTTCTGGTTTAGCAAAAGTTCTTGCTGTTGTTTTTATAATTTTAATAGCACTTGTGGTCTTTGGATTTCTTAGTAAAGGATTTACAGGATTTGTAGTATCAGGGGAGCAAACAGAACAGGAGTTTAATTTAGAAAGTATGGATTTATCTATTAAAGAGCCTGCAAAACTCCTAGGAAGCCCTATTTCTGAGAATAAGAATAAAAGAATGGAGTTTGAGAGTGGAGGAAATAAGATTAGATTGTATTTTGAAATGTTGAATTATAGTGAAGTTGTTAATCGTGCAGGTTTATTAGGTGTAACTAATAAATCTTTGAGTTTAGTTAATCTTTCTATAAATATTTCTAAGAATATTACAGAGGAAATAGAAGAAGAGGTTGATGGAATTGAGATTGAGGTAAATGAAACAATTAGTAATGCTACACAAGTTGATGAAACTGAAATAAATGCAACAGAAGAAATTGAAGATTTTGGGATTATTAGTAATGAAAGTGAGATAGAAGATGTTAGTAATGTTACTCAGGTTAATGAAATTGAGGTTGATGAGTTTGTTAGTGAAAAAGGAGTTGAAGAATTAGGGCAATCTGAGGAAGAAAATGTTGAAGTAGAAGTTGAAGATGGTGCTGAAGTTAAAGAATCAGACTATTTGGTTGAAGAGCCAGTTGAAAAAGATGCAACAAAAAATAAAAAAGAAAAGAAAAATCAAAAATCAGAAAACTCAGTAGAAGAATCAGAACCAATAGTAGAAGAAACAGTTTCTGATTTAGAATCAGAAATAAATTCAGAGCCAGAAGTTTCTGTTGAATCTGCTGAATCTGTTGACGTAGTTTCTGAAGAATCAGAAAGTAGTACAGATTCTGGAATTACTGGAAATCTTGTAAAGATATTTTTTGGATTTTTTAGGATTTTTTTTCAGGAGAGTAAGGTAACTGGAAAGATTATTAGTAATTTTAGTGAAAATAATAATACAGATACCTTAAATATAAATGAAATAAGAACTATTGTTGATGGATTGGATGAAAATGAACTTAATGAAATAGGGGGGCAATCAACGATTGAGTTAGATGGAGAAGATTTTAATGTAAATGTTAGTAAAGCAGAAGGAGAAGAGTATAAATGGGGATATAAAGTTAAATTAAAGGATTTGAATTTTATAGCAAAAATTGATATTACTTCAAATGAATCTATTTCTATTTATGATGAGCATACTTTAAAGATTGGTAGAAGTTTACTTTCATTTTCAGATTTAATTGATACAGGATATAATGTTAGGATTGGAAAACCTAGTTTAGAAA
>CAZGSA010000061.1:0-5820 GCA_964528215.1 Candidatus Woesearchaeota archaeon | reverse complement strand
TAATCTCTGAAATGGACAAAAAAACACTTATTCCAAGAACAATTGTTGATGCTTCTGGAAAATTATATTATGATGAGAAATCTCAGGCATGGGGAATAATTAGGTTAAAATCAGATTTAATAAAAGAATTTCCTCAACTTAAAGAAAAAAGATCAAAGTTCTCTTATCAAATAGAATATTATAGGACTATTGAAGAAATGGAAAAATTAATTAAAGAACTTAAAAAGAAGAAAGTTGAGGTTTTGCCTGTTTTGATGTGGTTGTATAAGGAGGATTAACATTTGTTAAAATAAGTTCAGTTTTATTATCTGCCTGGCTCATTAATGCTAATATTTTTTTCATTTGTTCTTCCATAGCATTAACCCTCTCCTGAAGAATTTCCTTATCTTTTTCAGTTTTGAGAAGACGTTTTTCAATTTCTGTTTTTGTTACATCAATTAATAAATCTTCCTCACTAATTGTATCTTTCATTCCAAGGAGTTCAGAATAATAATGAATCTTATCTGACTTTTTCCATCCAAATCTATATTTGAGAGCACTTTCTGATTTATATCTTGGAAGCCAATAGCAACAGGAGATATGCCTGAAGTCGTACATTGTTAGGTCGGAATATTTTTGTCCTGCTAGAGATTCTTTATCTCCTAAGACTCTTTGACCTAGTCTTTTAAGATATCTATTAACAACATATGGTTTAATTGGAAAAATATAATCTTCTGTATCTAGGTTTTGTTTTTTAATGTAATCTTTTAGAAGGTCAGAGCATAACATTAGTTTTATTCTTCTACCAAAGGTTTTGCTTATTTCATCGCTTATAAGTAATTCTTTGCAATTACTATGAAGATCTTTTACTTTGATATTAATTAATTCTGTTGGAGATCTTATACCAGTATCAAATAAAAACATAATTAAGACACGATACTCAAAACTTGCATTATTGCAAAGCTGTTTTACTTGTTCTTCATTAAGATAAACCCATTCTGGTTTATTTCCACTTGTATCTAGGTCAAATGTTATATCTGAGACCTCCCTGCCTTGTTTTAAGCTTATTTTCTGATACCAATGCCAGAATGCTTTGAAGATTTTAGTATAATCTCTAACAGATTTGTAAGTTCTTCTATCTTTAGTCTTTATAGTGCCATTTCTCATATCAGAAAAAAAATTAAGTAATTGCTCTTCTTTTAAATCTGTTAATTTTTCTAAATGGTATCTTTGTTCAAATTGCTTTATGATAAAAATCATTCTTGTTTGTAAAGCTACTAATCGAATATAGCTTCTGCTTCCCTTTTTATTAACACTAGAAATATTAATTCCTTTTTCCATGTCATTAAGATAATTAAGAAGTAAATCAGAATTATATTTATTTATTCCAAGAATACCTTGTTTGGTTTTTTCTTTCCAGGAAAGCCATCTTTCTTTATTTTTGTAAGGATCTATTTTCATGTTCAAGGACATTAAACAGCTTTTATATACTTCTGGCGTATAATTGACGCTGTTTTGAGTCCCATTGATTCTGCCAAGATGGGTTTATGCCCCGACCGGGATTTGAACCCGGGTCACAGCCTTGAGAAGGCTGGATGCTTGGCCGCTGCACTATCGGGGCATAACTAACTAACAAAATCTTCATTTAAAAAATTATCCTACATCAGGCTTTGTAAACCTTGTAACCTTTTCTAACTCTTTCCTTAACCACAATCCCAATCTCATCTCCAGCTTTAGCACGTTCAACAGATTCTCTTTGTATCTGCATACTATCAACACTTTGCTCAAAATCACTTTCCCCACCAACAACCCTTATCTTGTCTCCTACTTTAAGCCCCTTATCCAACTTAATCGCAGCTACCTTCACATGGTCAAAATAATTAGAAACAGTTCCAATCTGAGTTTCTTCCATAAAAAACAAAGCATATCAATATATTTAAATTTTATGATTATTACTCGGGAGTATTATATCCTGGAATTTTCAAAAAACATTCTTCTCCATCACCAGTTTTAACAGAAACTTCTCCGCCTTTTTGATAAGTATCTAAAACAATTCTCAAAAGAGTATATGCTTTACGAAATTGAGTAGGAGTATTAAATCCAGTTAATCTTTTAATCCTATCTAATTCTTCTAAAATCCCATCACTAACATCAAGAACTACCTTATGAGGATTATCTTCTGAAGCAGTAGTAGTTTCCAAAGCCATCTTATTAATAATCTTATTTCATATTTAAAGATTATTATAATTAAAATCTAAAACAAATAGCCCCTCCAGGATTCGAACCTGGGTCAACTGGCCCAGAACCAATCATGCTTGACCACTGCACTAAGGGGCTATATAAAATCTACAAATCTTCTCTTTAAAAAGATTTATAAACCAAGTTTTTTATCCATTATCATGAAAAGATCAAGCCGTAGATGGAAAAAGAAACGTCAGATGCGATGGAAATGGCAAAGGAAAATTCTTAGACGTGTCAAGAGAAAAAGAAAACAAAGAAAAGCCTAATTAGTTCTAATATCCTTTTAACCATAATAATCTTTATAAAACAAATACCCTATCTCAGATTATAAAAGATGGAAAACGAAACCCTAATCCCTAATGAAATTGATTCTTCAATATGGACTGAAAAATACAGACCAAAAAAATTCGAAGAACTTGTTGGACAAGATGAAATTGTAAAAAAAGTTCAAGGACTAACAAAATCTCTAAACATCCCTCATTTGTTATTTGCAGGCCCTGCAGGAACAGGAAAATCAACATTAGCCCTAATTGTAGTAAAAGAATTATTTGGTTCAACATGGAAAGAAAATTATTTAGAATTAAATGCAAGTGATGAAAGAGGAATAGATGTTGTAAGACAAAAAGTAAAAGATTTTGCAAGAACAAAAGCAATTGGAAATTTCCAATTTAAAGTAATTTTTTTAGATGAAGCAGATGCCCTAACTAAAGAAGCTCAACAAGCCCTAAGAAGAACAATGGAAAACTACACAACTACCTGCAGATTTGTCATGTCCTGCAATTACAGTAGCAAGATAATTGACCCAATTCAATCAAGATGTGTTATTTTTAGATTCAAGCTCTTAGAAAAAAAAGATATAGAAAAAAGGGTAAAAATAATTGCTGAAAAAGAAAATATACAAATCTCAGACAAAACAATTGAAGAATTATATGAAGCTAGTGAAGGAGATTGCAGAAGGGTTATTAATTTACTCCAAGCTTCTGCATCAATCTCTTCATCAATAACTCCAGAATTAATAAGCACCCTGTCATCTACAGCAAAACCTGCTGAAATAAAGATTGTGTTAGAATATGCCCTAAGTGGAGACTTTCAAAAATCAAAAGAAAAACTTTTAGAGGTTATGTTAAAAGAATCTGTTTCAGGAACAGATATAATAAAATCAATCCAAAAAGAAATTTGGAATTTACAAATTGATGATGAACTTAAAGTTAAATTAACAGAAAAAACAGGAGAGATAGAATTTAGATTAGTTGAAGGAAGTGATGAGTTTATACAACTTGAAGCCTTACTAGCGGGATTTGTCCTTGCTGGAAAAGGAATTATGAGGTAAATAAAAATGACTTTTCTAATCAATGAAGGTTTAGAACCAAAGAAAAAAAAGAATCACTTACCATTAATTGAAAAATATCGTGCAATTTGTTTTGAAGATATAAAGGGACAAGATTTAGCTATTTCTGAAATAAAAACTTTTTTTAGAACTTTTCCGATTAAAAAAGCAATTATTCTAAATGGACCAGTAGGTGTAGGAAAAACTTGTCTTGCAATTGCCTTAGCAAAAGAATTTAATTTAGAATTATTTGAACTTAATGCATCTGATTTGAGAAATAGGTCAAGTTTAGAAGAAATCCTAAAACCATCTCTTCAACAAAAATCTTTATTTAAAAAAGGAAAAATAATTTTAATGGATGAAGCAGATGGAATAACTGCATCAGATAGAGGAGGACTTCCAGAATTAATAGCATTAATAACTAAAACCTCTTTTCCAATAATAATAACAGCCAATGATATATGGAAAAAGAAATTTTCACTTTTAAGACAAAAATGCAAAATAATTAATTTAAAAGAACTAAAAGAACCAATAACAAAAGATATTATAACAAATGTATTAAAAAAAGAAAACAAAAATATAAAATCAGATACTATTAATTTAATAGTAAAACAATCAAAAGGAGATGTACGAGCCCTTCTAAATGATCTTCAATCAATTTTAGAATCCGGAGAAGATAATTTTATAGAACAAATATCAGAAAGAGAAAAACAAGAGAGTATATTTGATGTATTAAAAAAAATATTTCAGTCAGAAACAAATACAGAGATTATAAGGGCCTATGATAATACTCATATGGACTTAAATGAAATAATGTTATGGATTGAAGAAAATATCCCCTTAGAATACAAAGGAAAAGCACTTGCAAGAGCCTATGATGCCCTAAGTAAGGCAGATATATTCCGGGGAAGAATTTACAGGCAACAATACTGGAGATTTTTAGTTTATCAAAGTTTTTTTCTTTCAGCAGGAATTTCTGCATCAACAAAATTAAAAAACAAAGAATTTATTAAATACAAAAAACCATCTAGAATTCTTCAAATCTGGATTTCAAATCAGAAAAATGCAAAAAAGAAATCTATTATTGCAAAATATGCCCAAGAATCTCACATGTCTAAGAAAAAAGCAGCAAAAGAAAACTTCCTAATACCTCTAATCCTTAATAATCTCTGCCAAAAAGAAATAAATAAAATGAATTTAAATGAAAAAGAACTTGACTATTTAAGAGATAAAAAAGGAGCAATTATTATTAGTAATAACCTCAATAGATTTAATGTATAATCCTTTTTTTCTTTATTACAATAAATATAACATCCAATCCACATTAAAGCAAAATTTCCCCTATATCCCTCTTGATTTTCAGCTACAAAAAACACTTCTTTAAGCTTTTCATCTGCATAACTTAAAATTTTATAGAATGTTGATGCTATATCTTAAAAGATAGAGATTTCTTTTAATTTTAATAAAACATTAAATTTCTATCTTATTTCTTAAACTAATTCTAACAATTTACTCAATCATTTTAAAAAAGGCCCGTAAAGAGATTCTTTTAAAAGCCCTTGATTAATTGATTCAGAAACCCAATAAACATCTTCACATTCAATTATAAAAACAATATAATTTACATTATTCTCTTTAGAATAACGAGAATTAGCTAAGATTAATTTTGCAGGTTGATTATTAGTTGTGCAAATCCTAACCTCTTCTTGATTTACATAACCAATTTTTAGTTTCCCACTAGTTATTTCTTCTAATCTATCCTCATGAAGATATTCAACAATTCTGTTTTCAAGATAAATATCTTTTTTAAGAGCAGGGTAATCATCTTTTAAAATATATTTTTTACCTTCTCCAGAGTAATAAATAGAATTAAAATTAAAGGCTGCTACAATTATAATTATTACCAAAACAATAACAATCAATCCAATAATCACATGTCTTTTTTTCATAAAATATCAAAAACAAATTCACTTAAATATGTTTCGAAAATCTATAAGGGCATATCTTCTTGTACGCTCAAGCTACACCTTTCTATTGATTAAGAGACTCATCAACACAGATTTAACTTCATAAAGATAGTTAATTACATGAGATATCAATACATCAAAAAAACAATGGGGCACCACCCCCTAAATGGTGTGGTTTGTTCAAACAAAAAGCATTTCCTATTAAATAAAATTTGTAAAATGCTTTTTGTTTCCAGCCCCTTGTTTTTAGGACCTCAAGAATTTTTAATTCTTGATGGCTATTAAAATTCTAGGAATTTTAAAGTC
>CAZGSA010000060.1:0-5835 GCA_964528215.1 Candidatus Woesearchaeota archaeon | reverse complement strand
AAACTATCAATGTCCATTTTAATTTAATATTAAAACTAAGTTTTTTTTCTGTTGGACTCTTAACTTCTGGTAGATTTTTTAGTAGGTCTCTGAACTCCATTTTGTTTTCTATAGGATATTAATTGATGATAATTAGTATTTTTAAAGGTTTTTAATCTGAATTCTCTAGATTTTCTGCAAATTTCTTTACTCTTTTATCATAAATTTGTAAAAAATAATCTTTATCATAATATTTTTCTCCTCTAAACAATGGAATTGTAAACCCTCCAAAACCTCTTTTAAACCTGCTAATGTATAATTCTTTTTCTGATGGAAAATCAGCCAGAGTATTTGAATAGGGTTGCCAACCTAATTCATAAAAATTATATTTCCTCTGCATATATTCAATCGCATTCCATTGGATAAAATGAGCAATGGCAATATTTTCTTTATTTTCAATTTCAGGGTTATTACAAGCAGAACCATAGTAAACATTATTTTTATAAGCAAAAAAATATGAAAATCCAATAAATCTATCTTTGCTAACTTCTTGTTCTTCCATCTCTTGCAATCTTGCACCAACTAAAAAAGCATCTCCTTGTTTAATCCAATCAAACATCATATCAAAAGTAATCTGGGGGCGAGTCTTTCTTCCACTCGCCCTTAAATGCAAATCAACATATTTATCAAAAATTTCCTTTGTTATATTATTTTTATCAAAAATCTCCCCCTTTAACATCTTACTTGATTTGTCAATATCAGAATCATGTCCATGTCTAACATCCATCCTTAGCCGACCTAAGTCCTTCCTTAAATCAATTACCTGGGTGTTAATAGAATTATCAATATAATTAAATCTCATTAAATAATTGTTTTTCCTAGGATTTTCCACAAAACTTTTGTTTAAGACAACAAATCTAAAACTAACTTTTTTAACACCTTCTTGCTTTGCTAGTTTATCAATAGTTTCAAAAATAAGTTTCCTAACTTTCTCTTTTTCCTTTCTTCTTAATTCATTTGCAAACGCAGGCAAGGGAGTATAACTTCCTCCAAAACTAAATTCCTTAAGACCATTTATTTCTTCTAAGAGTAGAGGACAAATCGCAATTATTTTATTATTTTTTATAATAAAAAAACTCTTTAATTCAGAATTTAAACTAGGATTATAATTTAAAGTATATTCTAACCATTTTGAAGTATGCCAAAACCAACAGTCGTCACTAACATTACAAAATTCATCCCATTTTTCATAATCTTTTTTTGTTAGTTGTTTTATTTCCATTTTTCTTAATTCTTGTTGTTTATTTTAATAATTTTTACCTCCATATTCTCACTTGATATTAGGGTTTATAATTTTTAGTATCTAAATATCAATACTTTTCATCCAACCTTTTTCCAACAGTAATTCATTGATATTAAAGTTTTATTTAAAGATTCTTAAATTACTTTAACATATTCTCCCTCATATACTCATATAATTTTTTAGTTAACCAATTTGAAAACCTATTATCTTCTTCACAAATCTTGATTATTGGCCAATATTCTTTTGGAAAATTAACATATAATATAAATGTTTTTTTCAAACCTTTTAATTCTTCAATACTAATTTCAGATAAGTTAAATTTCTCTCCTTCACTAATACTTAATTTATCTGTTCCAATTGGTATGAGGTTTCTCTTCTCACAATAATCTCTTATTTCTGTTTTTTGAAAGGGATAAATGTAATAAACATTTAAAGTTCCTGCATTAGCTTTTTTATTTAATTCAATTGTCTTAAAAATATCTTCTCTTGTTTCTGTTGGTAAACCAATCATATTAAAGGAGCTTGTTCTTATACCCAGATTATTAGCCAAATGAAAAGCATTTAATATTTGTTCATTAGATATATTTCTATTAAAAATTTCATTTCTAATTTTTTCATCACCACTTTCTAATCCAATAGAAACATGAATACACCCTGCATCTTTTAAAACTTTAAGCTTTTCTTCTGTGGTTAATAAGGGAGATATGGAGATTAAAAAAGGCAGACCAATCTCCTCCTTATATCTCTTCTTAAAATATTCTAAATCTTTAATATCTCTGGCAATAAATAAATCATCTGAAAATTTAATCATATCTAAATCATATTCTTTTTCTAATTTTTTAAGATTTTCAATTGTTTTATCCACACTTTCATATCTAACATAATTTCCACATCCAGAAAATAATTTTTTTAAGTAATTATTAGTGCAATAAGCACATGAAAAAGGACAACCCCTCATAGCAAGATAATGTCCTCTTTTACATATTTTTCCTCTATAAATCCCGATTAAGTGTCTTTTGTTAAACAAACTCCAGTCAGGACAGGGCAAATCATCTAAATTAATTAGTTCTCTTAATTCATTTTTAAAAATCTTTCCATCTTTTTTAACCCAAAGATTTTTTATTTTAGTAATATCTTGTTTTTTTTCTAATCTATCACATAATTCTTCAATAGCTCCTTCTCCTTCCCCTACACATAGAATATCTGTTTCTTTAATAACATCTTCAGGATCAATTGTTGGATGGACACCCCCAATTAATATAGGAATAGTATTTGATTCTTTGTTTTCTTTTATAACCTTAATCATCTCAACTGCCTTAGGCCATAATTCTGTTGTTACAGAAAAAGCAATTAAACCTGGATTAAATTCTCTGATTTTTTTGATTAATTCACTGTTAATGTCCACAACACTATCTTCAGGCTCATCAATCACCGGAGCTTTTAAAAATTGATAATCATTATAATCAATACATCCTTTATTAATGACTCTTTCTTTTAAATCTTGCTTAGTTTTCATAAAAGTAGTATCAAACAAACCAATACTATGACTCTTTTGTTTTAATATAGCTGAAAGTAAAGAAATACCTAGGGGAATACCCCTTGCTTTATAATACTGGGGATAAATGAACAATACTTTCATTTTTGACTATCATTTTTCTTTTTTTACTTCCTTATTCTCTGCCTTTGGCTCAGGTTTTTTTTCTACCTTCTTTTTTTTACTAATTATAACTTCTCCACCTGCCTTTTCAATCTTCTTTTTAGCATCCTTACTAATCTCTTTAACTTTTATCTTCAGCTTAGAACTTATTTCTCCTAATCCTAAAATTTTATATTCATTCAAATCTAAAATCCCTTGTTTTTCAAACTTTTTCTTTAAATTATCTATATTCTTTTCTATATCTCTTAAATTCATAACCTTATTTTTTCTTCTAATAGTTTTCTTACTAGTTATTCCCTGTTTACCAAAGTATTTATTTCCATAGAGTTTTGTAATTAATGTTTTCTTATGGTCTGCTCTTTTACCTGTTCCAGCCATCCCACATCCACCATGATGCCCACTCTTTTTCCATTTTTTTCTAGCACCATGCCCGTGAGTTGTATTTCCCCGCATTCCTTTTGATTTTTTAGTTTTTTTGATTTTCATTGTTTATCTCCTAGCCTTTGAAGATAAAGGCTTGAAATTTTTAATTTCATTGTCTTAGTTTTTTTTACTTTCATTACAACATCCTTTCAATTAATTTATTTATATCTTGTTTATTATCCCCTAAAACTCCTTTTGGATACTGAATTTTACTCCTAATTCCTTTTCTTGGAGGGTGTAATCTAAAAAAAGGTTTTAGCTTAAAATCAGAGAGCTTCTTGTCTTTCATTAATCCTTCAGCAACCTTTTCAACATCTGATTCTAATTTCTTTTTATTACCCTCAATACTCTTCCCTCTCTGTTTTATTAGATTAACAAGTGTTTCCATTTCAATACTACCATAGGCGACATGGAACTTTACTCTTTTTAACATGCCCTGAATATCTTTATTTGGTTTAACTAAAATACAGGCATATTTTCTTCTTAATCTTAATCTATCTAGTGTATTTGCTACCCCTGGCTTAACTTTTACCATACCTGCGATTCTAATAACAGCAATTAAACTAGCATCATTAACTAATTCAGACTTCTTACTACTTTTCTTTGATTGCTTATCCTGAGTAATATTACTAGTTCTGCCTTTTTCTTTTATATTCTTTGTTTTTTCTTTTTCCATTTTAAACAATATTTTACTGCTAGTTCTAGGACTAGTTTTTTTATTTTCTCTTTTATTTCTTGCCTTTATTTATGCTGTTTCAATCATATCTTCTGAAAAGCCTAATCTTATTAGGGCTTGCTTTGTATTCCTTGTATGATCTCCCTGCAATTCAACAGTATTTTCCTTTACTGTCCCTCCACATGCTAATTCATGCTTAAGGTCTTTTGCAATAGTCTTCAAATCTACATCTTGAAAACCTGAAATCACTGTAATCAGCTTCCCAAACTTTTTCTTTTCAGTTCTGATTTGTATTCTCTGTTCTGTCTTTGCTATTTCTTCACAAACACAAGCTTGTAAAGGCAATCCACACTTGGGACATATATCCATGTTATTTATTTATCAAACAAACTATTTACTTTGTCCTGATTTTTTTAGTTTGTTGAATGTATGTAGTCTTGCAATAGTCCTTTTAATTTCTTTTGTTTTTAGTTTTCCACCCTTATTTGCATTAACCTGATTTCTAATCAGTTCCATTTTTAATTCTTTAATTTTATTTTGAATTTCTTTTTCATCCATTCTAGAAATTTCATTTGATCTTAATACGGCCATTATTTTTCCACCCCTTTGTTAGGAGTTTCTCCTTTATTATCTTTTTGTTTTCCTAATTTTTCTTTATGTTCTTCTATGTCTTGTTTTATCTCTTCATTAATTATATCCTGGGGGACTCCTTCTTCAATTTCTTCTTCAATTTTCATAGAAGTTCCATCTTCTTCTGGTTTAATTTTAATTATCTTTTCTTTAACCTCTGTATTTGTTTTCTTAACAGAAGTTTTTGATTTTGTTTTTTTAACTCTTTTAGGCTTTGATTCTTCTATTTTTTCTTCTTTAATTTTAATTTGTTCATCAGGAGCAATCCTTATTTGTGCTTTTAACTCATCATTAATATCAATCTTATCATAGATTTTAGCATCAGGAGACATAATAGCAACTTTAATACCAATAATCCCAGTTTTAGTAAGGGCAATTGCTTGAGCTCTATCAATTTCTTTGCTAGGTTCTCCTGCTTTTTTTAGATAACCCTCTGCAAATCTCCAGCTTCTTGATCTTTCACTTGGAAGTTTACCTGTTAATCTTAATTCACATCCGAGTGCTCCAGCATTCATTATTTCCTGTAATTTTCTATAGGCAATAACCTTGAATCTAAGATTTCCCATTCTTTCTAAAGCCATTGCTATTTCATCTGCAACTAGTTGAGAATCAAATAATGGATGTTTAATTTCCTCAATTTCAATATGAGGGTTTTCTAGTTTAAATTTTGTTTTTAAAACTCCTGTTAACTCTCCAATTTTTTCACCTCTCCTACCAATAACCAGGCCAGGCCTACTTGTTGAAACAATTATTTTTTCACCAACAGGGGTATATTCAATATCCAATCTACTGATTTTACCTTTACCTAAATCTCTTTTGATATATTCTTTTATACCAAATTCTTGTTTTTTTATTTGAATAAATTTTTTGCCTTCCATTTTACATATTATTTGTTTTATTTATTGCATCTAAGCATGCTTTAGCAAGATTAAATGTAGTTCTAATTTTCCCATTTGTAACACTATATACATCTTTAATTCCAGCCAATCTTAAAATCTTTTTACATTCATCTCCAATAACTAATCCTGTTCCCTGGGGTGCAGGAATTAGTTTAACTTTACAACTTCCTGATTTTCCTTCTACAATAAATGGGACAGTATGGGGTTCACCACAAGTACAATCAAAACTACCACACCCCCTTTTAATTTTTAAAATATTAATTTTAGC
>CAZGSA010000059.1:0-5916 GCA_964528215.1 Candidatus Woesearchaeota archaeon | reverse complement strand
CTCTTTTTAGTTTTTCTTTTGCTTGTTTTGAAAAACTTAATGCAGAAACAGAAATTTTTCTTTTAATATTTCCCTGGCCCAAAACCTTACCAACAATTAATATCTTGTCTTCTTTTAATTTATTTAATCTATCTAAACTTATTCTTGTTTGTTTTCTTGTTGGTCCTGATAATTTTTTAGCTAAATCTAAAAGGTTATTTTTTTTAGCAACTTTAATAGTTTCAACTAATTCTGGATTTGTTTTTCTTTTTGTTCTTTTTGTGATTTGTGTTTTTGATATCATTTTTTATTATGCGGAGAAGAGGATTCGAACCCCTGTAGGCACTAAGCCAACACGACCTTAACGTGTCCCGTTTGACCGCTCCGGCATTCCCGCATAATTCTCTCATTATTAAGAGGAGAAATAAAATTTTATGCATCTCTGCATAATGCCCAAAATTACTATTTGTAAATATATTATAAACCTTCCTAATCCTCTAAATAAAATTAAAATCTTGACACTATAGATTTTCTATTTTTTTTAATTAACAATTTTTTCTAAAGAACTATTCGTTTTTGTTTTGAAGATATTTTCTTAAATAAGATTGATTAATAATCCCTATTGATATCCCTGAATTAGCATTAGAACCTTTCATAAATTCCCCATTATTCTCAAGATTTCCTCCTAAAATAACCTCAATATCTTTTCCATGTCTACCATATTTACCTTGAAAATGAGGTAAGAGATAATAAGGCCCCCTTGTTCTTCTAAAATTAATTTCTTGACCTTCTTGATATATTTTTTCTTCACAACCAAATCTATCTAAGAAATCTCTTTTTTCTTGATCAGACCATTTTCTATCTTCTCCAACTGAAATTTTAACTGCTTGTTCTAATAATCTTTTTGTTTCTTTATAATCTGGCTCAAGATTCCTTTCAATTTTCTCTTCAGCATTTGTTACTTTTGTAATACATTGAATTCCTAGTAAGCCTAAAGATCCAAAAATAGTTGTAATAGCCAATCCTACTGAAAATTTTATTAATTTTTCCATAAAAAAATAAAACTAATTTACTTTTAAATATTTAGGTGGTTAAGAGATGTTATTTAATAATCTTTTCCAATTCTTTTAAATTTTCTTCTAAAGCCTCAATAGACTTTAAAAAGATATTTTTAACCTCAATCTGCCCCCAGGACTCCACCTCAAAAATTAATTCCTTAACACTTTCTGCCTTTTTAATCTTATTTTGTAACTCCTCACTTAAATTTTTTAATTCATCCTCATTATAACTAATCTTATCTGTTTCAGATATGGTTACAAAGTCAAGAATTTCTGAATCTAAATTATGTTTATAATAAATTAACCCCGGAGAATATTTTATATGTTCAATCCCTTTTCCAAGTTTTGCATTTGCAATAAGTTCAAGTTCTTGATCTTCATCTAAAATAACAATTGGGATTTTATAATCTACTCCAATAACAGGCTTGATTTCTGTTGAATAAACAATCTTAGGTCCTTTTTCTTTTAATTTAAACTTAATCTCTTTACTCAATTTATCTGTTTTTATAGGGATTAATCCAATCCTATGTGCAAGAACCTCATCGTATAATGCAGAATCATTTTTTATAATCTCAACCTCGTCAATAGCCATAACTGGAATTTCAAGAACACTCCTTCTGAGGGCATTAGCTAAATTAATTGACATGTCTGCAATAAAACTTAATTTTTTTCTATCTTCATCATAATTTTGTATTTTTATCATGTTTTTATTATTCAGTATTGGTTTTTAAATTTATGCTTATCTTTAAACTCTTCTTCCTCTTCTGCCTCCTTTTTTCTTAGGTCCCCCTCTGGCAATTCTAGTTGTATCCATTATACTTAAAATCCTAAACCCCGCTCTTGTTAAAGATTTTATAGCCGTATGGGCTCCTGGGCCAGGATTATTTTGTCCAGTAGCAGACCTTATTTTAATATAGAATCCCGTTATTCCATTATCTCTTGCTTCTTCTGCAATTCTTTGGGCAATAAACATAGCTATGGTTGGATTGGCTTTTAATCTACTTTGTTTTGTAGACTGCCCTCCAGAATATTTAACAATACTATTTCCAGACATATCTGTTAGATTCATGATAGTGTTATTAAATGTAGTATAAATATTTAAAATACCAATTCTATCTTCTTTTTTCTTTGGTTTTCTGTCTTCTTTTATCTCCTCTGCCCCCCCTTCTTTTTCAACACCCTTAATCTTAGTTTCAGAGGTAGATTTTTTACTACTAATTTCTTTTTCTTCAGATTTTAAATTATCTATTTTCTTTTCTTCTTTCATTTCAGTTTTTTCTTCTTTCATTTTATCTTCCTATTTCGGTATTATTATGTTTAATAATTCTTTCTTTTTGATTAGGAGTTATATACATCCTAGGCTTAGAATTATATAATGAATTCCGAAGATAATCTAATTCTTGACTTTCAGGATTCTGACAACCACTACAATAATTTTTACACATTTTTAACATCCTCAGATTTATCTGGAACAGGAACCATCTGTGTTAAACTTTTTTCTAATGCTGGTTTTAAATTTTCTTCTAACATCTCTTCTTTAATCTTTTCTATTTTTGATTTTAAAACAGGTTTTTGTTTTAGTACAATATTTAATTTAATCTTAGATTCTTCTTGCAGACTTACCTGATAAGAAGGTTTATTTACAATTTGTGTTTCAATACTTACATGTTTATGGGTGATTAATTGTCTTGCTTGTTTAGGCGTATTTGCAAGTTTTTTTGAGAAAACAATTGTTTGCAATCTTCTTTTTAACCAATTTTCTTTATCCAATGCAAGAGCATCAGCAATACTTTCAACCTGGAACCCTTTTTTATGTAACCTTTCAACAAAAGCATTTTTATCCTCTTCAGAGGCAGTAATTAATTGTTTTGCAAGATTTCTGATTTTTGCAATAGCAGCATCTGCTTTCCAAATTTCTCTTTTATTTTTAAGCCCATACCTTTCTTTAAGAATATTTTCTTCATCTATCCTTATTTTATCAAAAGGTTTTTGAGGTCTTGAATATTTTTTCTTTTGTTTTTTCATTTTTTTCTTTTAACTCCTACTGCTTTTTTCTTTCCCTTAGCTCTAAAATGACTTTTTGTTCTTTGGCCCCTAGTAGGATGTCCAAATGCATGCCTTAACCCTCTATAAGACCTAATTTTCTTTAGTCTTCTAATGTCAAATTCTTTTTTCATATCTAATTGAGAAGTGATTAAATGGGAATCTTTTCCTGTTTCAAAATCTTTTCTTCTATTAACTAAAAAACTTGGAAATTTTGGATTTTTTAGAAATTCAGTTATGATTTCAATTTCTTTTTCATTTAAATCTGCAATTTTTCTATTACTGTCTATTTTAAGTATCTTACAAATAGCATTAGAAATACTCCATGAAACACCTTTAATATATGTTAAACCTATCAAAATTTTTTTGTTTCCAGGAATATCTGCTTGAACAATTCTAACTATTGAAAAATATTGTTGTTTTGACTCGCTTTTTAATTTTGGCTTTTCAGCTTTTTTTGTTTTTTCTTCAGTTTTTTTTTGTTTTTTTTCAGCCATATTATATTTTTTTGATTAATTTTCTTAAAGGTTTACAGAAATTATTTATTTTCCTAAAAACAGATAATATTTTTCTTTCCCAATAATCTCTTCAATAAATCTTTTTTCAATTGCTTTTTTAGGGTCTGGTAAATTAGATATCCTTTTCTTTAAATCCTCAAGAGACTCAAAAGGTTTTTTATTTCTCTCTATTAAAATAGCATCTGTGTGTTTTTTCCCAAAACCAGGAAGTAGTTCAAACTGATGCAATCTAGTATTTATAGCTTCTGCAACATTAAAAAAATCAACAAATTTTTTCTCGTTTTCTTTAATTTGAATCTCAATAAATTTCTGTAATTGCTCTTTTGCTGTTTCTGTCATTTTATTTTCTTGAAGTCTGCCAAGAATATAATATATTTTATCCCTTTTACCTTCACCAATATAAACTTTTTCATCTATTTCTAATTTAACTCCTCTTCTAGGGATTAATTGCAATAATATGAGATTTTTAGTTCCAATAGCCTGGGCTATGGGCATCATTTTCTTTTCTAAGGGATAACCATAGGGCAGGTAATCTAACACAATGGCATATTCTTCTTTTTCCATTTTTATTATTTATTTTTTTTAATAATTTCAAGTATTTTATTTGTCTCATCCTCTGTTAAACTAACATCTATGAAAATTTTATTAAGATCTGAAGCATCTTGAGGTAACAAATCTATTATTTTTACAACATGTTCTCTTTTAATTTTCAATAAATCTAATTTTTCCAATTCCTCTTTAATTTTTTTTGCACTCTCATTCTTTGTTTTTAAAAATTTCTTTAAAAAGGTATTTATTTCTTCTTTTTTCTCACTCTCTGGAATCTCTTCTAAGATTGTTTTTACTTCATTTAAATTTAAGGGTGTTCTTTCATGTATCATTTTAACTTCCTTAAATGAATTGGATGGATTATATATGTTTTTTCCTTATTTAAATCATTTATTTTAACAAGATAAGATTTTCCCCTCTTACTATTTACAACCCCCGACCTTCCTTGTAGTTGTTTTGGAAATTTTGGCTGGACAGCAAGTTCTCTTGTGACAGATACTCTGTCCCCGGTTTTAAACTCTTGAAAGTATCTACTAAATCTAATTTTTCCTTTTTCCCTTACAGACTTTCGTTTTAACATTTTAATTTAAAAACCTTCTAACTAAGAATTATCTTAATTAGTGATCAATGGTCTTTTAAGGTAATATGGAATTACCCACTAATTTAATTTATATTCACTAAAATTCATAGAATTAGAGCCTTTAAAAAGGTTTGCGTTACTAGTAGTTAGGAAAATTTTTCAGAATACTGAGTTTAGAAAAGATATCTTAGAATAAGGGGCTATAGTTTATTAAACAAAATCATTACCTTGCACCCTGTTCCAAATCTCCTCTTTCCCTTGCCTCATTCATGTTTTGTACAATGGTATTAAACATTTTTTCTCCAAAAGCACCTTTCCCACACCTCTCACAAAAATCAATAACACTACTATCCTCTAATTCACATTTACAATAAATACATTTTTTCATATTCTATTTTTCTTTATTAATTTTTTTATTTTAATATCTAATTGTTTTAATTTATAAATATTTATATATAAAATCTTTAATTAAATTTATTAACCCTCTTTTTTTTCTTTTTTCTCCATACATAAAATACCCAGAATAAGATAGCTAGAATTATAACTAAGATTATTAAATAATTTGTTGTATTTGATTTAATTCCAAGTTCTTTACCACTTCTTAAGACTAATTCTGCTTCTATTAAATCAGTATAATCATTATTTAAACTATCTTTATAGGAGAGTTTTATAGGGAAAATAATCTTACCCTTTTTTTTATTAGATTTTATTTTAAAATCAATACTCTCAAAATCATCTGAATCTAAGTCCCCAATATAATCTTTTCTATTGGAGATAATATCATAATCTTCACTTTCTTGTAATTCAACTGTTAAAAATTTAATATTAGCAATATCATTATTAACTAACATTATAGTTACTTCTCCAAGAGAATTTCCTTTGTAAACTTCTGAATCAGAAACCTTTGCAAAGATAGTAGGAAAACCTTTTACAACTATACTCATATAATTAACATCTTGTCTTTCCTCTCCCTCATTATCTAAATAATCAATAGTAAGATTAGCTTCATAGATTCCTTCATCAGTATCTGGAAGTGCAACTATGTCAAATGCAACATTTCTTAGTTCTCCGCTAGCTAATTCTGATACTTTTACCTTTGAAACCTGGTTATAAAACCCAATTTCAGGAGGTACCCTTAAATTAGCAACAACATCATATCTGCTAAGGGGATCTTGAACAGTTCCAGCTC
>CAZGSA010000058.1:0-6124 GCA_964528215.1 Candidatus Woesearchaeota archaeon | reverse complement strand
GACCTAAACCTAGCCCGTTTGACCACTCCGGCATCTCCGCATGAAAAAGAGATGAAATTTTAGTATAAAAACCTAACTAATCTGAATTTCTTGTGCAATCCACAAACATATTTCTTAGGCAACCGAAAATTAGTTCTAGATTGGAATTCAAAAAGACAAGTCTAACTTGAATTTATTTATCCTCAATATCTATAATTATTCTTTATGCTACTCCTCTGCAAAACAAGAAATATTTAGGAGATATTAATTAATAAAAGAATTGGGGTTAGTAAAACTTCCCAAGTTTATGTGTAAAAATAGGAGACCTATGTCCATTGCTCCTACAATAATCTGAATTTCTTTATTCTAAATCTCTTATCAAGTTAATAAACATAATTTCAAAAAACTTCTAATTTTAACATCTCTTAAAAACTAAAAGATTTCTCAATATTAATAATCTTCTAAAAAAACAATTCTACCTTCAGAATCTTTTACAATATTTCTAATAGTCCCATCTTTAAAAGTTACAGCCTGAGATTCATAATCAAAACTATCAGGGCTCTCCAATTCATATTCAACAATTTCTCCCATTTCAGAATGATAAATTTGAATACTATAAACTATCTCTCCATTATTTTCTTTAGATTTAATGTCAGTCTGCTTAACCCTGCTTTCTAAATTTTAGTCTCCATCGTTAACAGAAACTCCGGTTCTTTCAATCAAACTCCCAACATCTTTTAATAAAACATTATTAGGTTTATAAGTTTCAGATTTATCACCAATATAAACAATCAAACTAGAATCTCCACTAAACCAACCCCCTTCACTATTTTTAATAGTTCTTGCAGCTAAAAGACTAATACCAGATTCATAAGTTATTCCTTGCAAACTCTTGATAAAATCCTTATTTTTATCACTGATTTCACCATTCTCTATATTATTTACTGATTGCCAAGAACTTTTATCTAAAGACCACTGCCAATCCTCTAAATAAATATAAAAAATATTATCATTATTATCAACAAACTGAAAAATAGGTTCATCACTAGATATCAAAATAGGAGTAGAAATTACTGTTGGTTCTAAAGTAGGGGTTGGTAAAGAAATATAAGATTTCTGAGTTTCAAGATACTTAGCAAAAATTTGTGAAGCAACTTGATTATATAATTTAGCTAACAAATAAAACCCTCTAGCCCTCTCAGAATTAGTCGCCCCTAAATTAGTTAAATCAGTCAATTCTTTGACAGTGCCAGCAATCCTAGAATCAATACCAGATTTACCTTCTCCAAAAACAACAGCAAAAGTATCAATAAACATCCTAGATTTCTCAATAACATTAAAACTATAATCCTGAGTCCAGTAATCAATCTCTCCTAAAACTCCTAAATCAACTTTTTCTAACACCTGTTCTTCAATTAATTTATCATCAATAACATCCTTAACAGATTGTGTATCTAACCAACATTTTATAGTAACATCATCACAATAACCAACTTCTTTCCACTTATCATAAGTTGAATTTGTATGGTCATACTCTCCACTAGGAAGAACCTTCTTACCCGGATTTTCACTAGCACAAACCCGAATAATACCTTCATTATAAATTTGAGGGTCAATTACCTCTTCAACACCTGCCTGTAAATTTGGTTGAGCTAAACTATATAATGAAGGAGTTCCAGCAATACACTCTTTCTCACTTCTAATTCCAGTTTTAATTTGTTCTGAAGCATACTCATCACTTAAACTATTCAAAAAATAAGAACTAGAAACTTTTCCAAAATCACACTCTTCCTGCCCATTAACACTTATACACAATTCTGTATAACCAGAAACAGCACTAAAATCTCTTGCCTCATCAATCTGCCCCCCCTTAGTAATATAACCACTATCCACCATGTAAGTCTGCATTGAAAAAATCTGGCTTGACTGAGGAAGATTCTTTAAATAAACAGTATAATAAGCTCCCTGATCATTGCCTGCATAAATATGATAATAAACTTTATAATGAGAAGTTGCAGGAATAGTTGCAGTTGTTAAACTACTCTCACTAAACCATGCATGATACTGAACAGGACTATCTGGTTCTATTAAATCATCAAAAAAGTTTTCTGAATCAGGATATCTAACAGACATAAAACTCTTACAAATCTCTCCTCCAATCTCTTCTGTTGAACGAGCCCTAAAAGCCTCCATTGAATTAACTGCATACTCATTTTTAAAATAATCAATAGCAGCAGCAGTATTATCCCAAGCATTTTGAACAGTTAAATACTCCCCACCACCTCGAACTCCCTGACTATAAATACTTTCAAACAATCTAGGAATAAGAACATTTAATAAAGGAGTTGCTTGTTTCCAAAAAAACTCGCATAAATAAATACTTTTAATCTCATCACAGATTCCAATATTTCTTCCAGTTTCTAAACTTTCTTTTAAACAAGCTTGAGTAGAATTTAAGATACTTATATATCCATCAATCCCTGCATGAACTCCTGTTAAGCAAATAGGAACAAAAATACCTTCCTGAGCATTTGGAAGGCATAACATTAAACTTCCAATAATTCCTGTTTGAATAACATTATCCACCCTAAATCTTCCTCCAAAATCACATCTTGAAGCAGGGCAAATTACAGGATCACAAACATTAAACATAAGATTACAATCTTGAGGACTCATAAAATCACTACACCTGCCTTCTTCTCCTCCAAAAGAAATTCCAGAATCAAAATTATTTCTTCCAATCCTAATTCTTTTTTGACCATATTGTCTAGAAGATTCTGAAATAGCTTGCTGAGCCTCACTAATTAATCTGCCTTGCTCACTACTACTTAAACCAGGAAAATCCAAACTAGCAGGACTGTTTAGATTATATAATCTGCAAATATCATCAAGACTTTTCTTAAAGTCAATAATCCCATTAGGACCAACATTACAAATCCAAAAATTGACTGCTCTTCCAGATTCATCATAGGGTTTTCCATAACCAGATAAAATATAAGTTAATTCAACATACCACCCATTATCAATATCAAATGGAACTTCTGCAGGTAAACCTTTGTAAGGAGCTCTTTCAAAATATTTAACAATTAATTTTTCAGGATTTAACATTTTATTTTGATAAGCATTTGCATTGCTCTCTTTAAACTTATGTAATCCAGCCATACCTAGATATTCCTTAACCTTCTTAACACCCTCTTCACCTAATCTATTTCCTTCTACAGTATAAATATCAGCATCAGAATCTATAATAGAAACTCCTCCATCAGACTTTGTTAATTTAACAATTACCTCCTTACCAGCAACTTCAGGAACATCTTTGGCATTAAACTCACTATTCCCAATAACCTGGCTATAAGGAATAAATACCCTTATAACATCACTCCCTATATCAAAATTTTTATAAACACTGTGTCCAGAATCTCCAGAAGTTATTGTTTTTATATCTCCATAACTTATTGTGTCTCCTGCAGGAAGAATAGGGCGTATTCCCAAATCATATTGCTCTGCTTTTTCCAAAGATTCTTTTCTAGCACCCTCATACTCCCAATAATTCTTAGCATCTAAGGTAACTCTTCCAAGCTCTTTATCCAACATATCTTGCAATACACTACTTCCACCTCTTGCAGATTCTCTAGCTAAATAAAGAGTCATAATATCTTTTCTTTGTTCATGAGTAAGAGTATCCCATTTAGCAACATCATTAACAAAATTAACTTCTGTTCCCTGATTATCTTCTCCTTTTCCATCAGGAATCTTAACACTTCCATCAGCATTTTTAATAAACTCGTTAAACTTTTGTTCAAACCCCTCTTCAACTTTTCTAGCATCTATCTGTCCTTCAAAATCCAGAATATCACTTTTCTCAACACCAATTCCTTTTTGAATTTCTTCCATCATCTTATTTGTCTCTGCAATCTGATTAGAAAGAATATCAACATCTGAATCTATTAACTGAGAATTATCCAGCAAACACTTCTCTATGCTAATATAATCTCCATTATTAACTTTTTTTTCACAAACTTCATTCCAACCCCCAGACTTGCTCATTACATCTTTTCTTGCCATTGATTTTCCATCTAAACCATCAAAAAAACTTTTAACAGCTAAAACTGCAGAAGTAGTAAAACAAGCAGCTTTTAATCCTTTAACAACCTTCCCTAAATTATTATTAATTTTTTCCCATTCATTAATATTTTTTTCTGTAAGATTAATTAAATCACGGGTTTGTTCGGGACTTAACTTAACAGCTCTTTTTTCTATACCAATCTTAAATTTAAAATTAGATTCTGTTCTAGGACCAAAAGCCTTAGGAATAATCTCCAACTTAGCTTGTTTCTCCATATTAATATGAACAAGCCTTAAATTTATATCATCAAAAACAGCTTGATTATTTTCTTTATCTAATCCCAAATTCTTAGAATTAATACTACTCTTAGAGCTAGTTGAAGAACTTTCAAGATTCTCTTTTGAATATCCTACAGTTATAGAATCCTCTTCAATTTTTGTTATCTGAATACTTTGTTTACTATTTCCCACTCTTTTAATCTCTCCTAATCCTAAGGTCTCTTCCTTACCATTGATTATTAAAACAGCACTCAATTCTGCCGAAGTTGGTTTTTTAAAATCTAACAACCTGATAAAATACTCTTTATTATCAACATAAACAACAGCTTTTGAATTTCTACTATCATATTCCATTAACAAATCTTTTTCTCTTTGAACTTGTTGAGCAATAGCAGAATTAGGATATTCTCTCAACAACCTACTATAAATCTCATTTGCTTTTTTATTCATTTCAAATTTAAAAGATAATTGAGCTGCTTCATATAATCCCATCGCAGCATAAGATTCTTCATCAGAACTCTCAAGTATTTTTTCATTTGGATAAAGGTCTGCTAAATCCTCATAGTATTTAATAGCCTCATCATAATATTGCTTTGCTAATAATTCTTCTTCACTTGCATCACTCCAATCTTTATCTTTAACAACATAAATATTCTTTAACTGAATCCCTAATTCTTCATCATTACCTTCTTTAAAAAATACATTAATCTCTTCATCAATAGATTTTCCAGCAACATTAGTTAATTTTTTCTTATACTGATTCTTAATTTCTCTTATAATTTGGTCCTTTAATTGCTGATTTAAAATCCCGCCCTTATCAACAAGATTATGGATAACTGAAAAAAGCTCTTTATCAGCAAACCCATACTCTCCATAAGAAAATTTATCTTCAACTAAAACTGCAAAATCACCATTATTATCATCTCTCCCAACATAAGCAACATAAATATTGTCTTTTATAAGTTGTCCAACAACATACTCTTTTAATTCTCCATCTATATTAAAATCAACTTTCCCAGGATTTAAAGATATGTCAAACTTTCCATTCTCAACATTACAAGAAACACTAACACTTCCTCCTCCTGAATAAGAATTTAAATTACTAATTTTACATTTTCCATCTGCAAACTGATCTCCCTGTGCAAGCCACATCTGTTCATCATTAATTTGAATTAAAGCAGCATCAACAGGAGCACTCACTTCTGTTAATTTAATATTCATCCCCGCGGCACAATAAAAACCTCCTAAATAAATATCCTGAGAAGTTTCTCCCTTGGTTAGAGTTACAGTAGATTGTTTAGTATCTATATCCCTATAAATAGAAATTATTGCCTTATCTGATTCAATTGAATCTGCTCTAACATATCCTTTCCCATTCCAAAAACTATATTGTTTATAATCTCTATACCAATCTTCATCTTTTAATTCAGAAACATAAAAATTATTCCTACCAACCCCAAACGCACCCTCTACATCATAATCAATTACTGCAGTAATATTTCCCTCAATAAATTCTGGCATGTCTTTTTCAACTTCATTTTTTGAAAGAACAATAACAAGATAACCAAGATTATCCTGAACAGGAGAACTAATTAAGTTCTGTTGACTTTGCACAGCAGCTCTTGCAGGAAAATAACTTACACCTGAAACCCCTTTTGGATAATCTCCTGTAAATCTTAAACTTTTAATTCTTGAAATATCAATTAAAGGGTTGACCTGAATACCCATAACTTTACAAAAAACAGGGACATTTTGCTCTTCTAATAAATCACTTCTAACAACCGCAGGACTACATCCTCCT
>CAZGSA010000057.1:0-6183 GCA_964528215.1 Candidatus Woesearchaeota archaeon | reverse complement strand
ATTTTAAATATAAAACAAATGTCCTTCTTATTGATATTTTCTTGTTCTTTGAATAGGGTTTTTCGGCTGTTATTGTTTCAACAACCTTTTTTCCGTTTTTCTCTCTTTTCTTAAAGGAGTATGTAATCTTATCCGCAACCATTGCTTCGTGGAATTTCCTTATATCTTCTTCAGTCAGTTTAGCTACTGGTTTCTTAATGTGCTCTAAAGCTATTTTTATGTCCGATAAATAAGAGGAAAGAGTTTCATCCCTCACAACTTTATTAGTCAATTCACCCAATCTTAATGCCCGAATCCAGCCATTTTTAATGTCTTTCTTGTCCTGTGCACTGATCTTCCAGTTATCTATGTCTTTTATCCGCTTTTCTATATTCATGCACCTTATTGATATTTTATCTACTTCTGACATCTTCTATGATAAGTTATATTAGATAACCTATTATAAGAAGTATAATAACAAGTATTTAAATATTTCTAAAGGCTATAAAAATTTTGGGACAGAACTATCCAACAATTTATAAAATCTCTAAATTAATAATTTTAAGAACTAAATCCTGATAATAATAATAATAAACTAAATCTTCTTATAAAGGGGAATTACTTTTTTCTAAAACAAGAGGTTATAAACACTTTGAATGATAAATATAAAATATTTGTTAAGGATATATTCTCTAGAATATACTTTAGTGAAAAAATAAGATATAAATAAAACTTATATTTGTCTATAGAAAAAATTTATTTTTATAGACCTAAAAATTTTATAGGCATTATTTATATAGGATATTCAATTAAAGAGAAATCCAGATTCTTAGAAAATTCATAATTTTCTAATACCTTCAAAATATAAATTTTAAAGTCTTTATAATGTGCCTCAAGAGTCTATAATCCCTTTAACCAGATTAATTAAAAGATTAAGTTTTTTAATACTAAAAAATCCCTATATTTTGAAATAAAGTATTAATACTCTATAAAATTTTAAGTTATGTAGACGAGAAGATTGAAGAAGTGTTTTTGTAGATTAAAATCAAAAGAGATGTAGGAAGTGTTTTTGTAGATTAAAATCAAAAGAGATATAGGGGAAACTCCTCATTAAATTGTAGGATATTATCTCTAAAGCTTTAATATAAGGGAAGAGTCATTCAAAAAATTTAAAAACTAATAAAATCTTAAAGTTTATAATAAATATTCACAAACATAAAAATTTATAAATAAAGATTTCCTTTAAATTTTATCTAAAAAAGAATATAGGAGATAACCGAAATATAAACAATGAAAAAAAAAGGTGTTTTAGTAATAAGCATATTAATTTTATTAATGATATTCCCAGTAGTTTTAGCATTAGATACTCAGATAAATATTAAGACAGCACCTAATGCAGATGTTCATCTTAGAATTGGTCATCCCGAAAAAGGAGGAACTCTAACTTTAGAAGATGGAGATACAGATGGTTATTTTAATCAGGAGGCAGATAGTTCCGGAGTTTTTAGTGCAATCTATTCTTCTAAAACAATGAATAAAATAAGTCTGTCAATAATGGTAAAAAATTCTGCAGGAACTACTATTCAACAACCATTATTTTTTAAAGATATTAAAACAGGATGGACTTATAATCTTGATTTAACCAAGGCAAATCCAACTCCAATTCAGGGAGAAAAAATTGAAGGAGAACTAGAAATTAAAGAAACAAATGAAAACACAACTAAAGAAATAGAAGTTGTTGAAGAATCAGAAGAAGTTAATAATTCAGAAGAAACTGAAGAGATTAAGGAATCTGAAGAAGAAACTAACTCTCCAATTACAGGTTTAGCTATTAAAGAAAACACAGAAGATGGAAAATATTTTTTTAATCTTACAACCTATATCATTGCAGGGATTGTAATTATAATTATTGTTATATTTATATTTTTTTATCTTAGAAAAAAACCTCTGATAAAAAAAGAAAACATTAAAATAACAAAACTTTCTGATAAGTTAGCAGAGGCTAAAACTAGTGTATTAAATGAAGTTAAAGAAGATAAAAATATTGATGAACAAGAACTTGAAGATGCAGAAAGAAAATTAAAAGAAGCTGAAAGAGAGATTCAAGATATAAGAAATAAAAAAAATAAACTATCTCAGGCTGAAAAAGAATATGAACAAGCAAAAGCAAGATTAGAACAAATAAAACAAGGAGAGCAAAATACTTTCTAAGTATTTCTAATCCCATATTTATTATTAATGTTGTTTGGTAGCTTTCTAAATTAAATGATTTAATCTACCTTTTTTGCCCCACTCTTACATGTGGTTGGTTTTATAGAGACTCTCCTATTTATGTACTAGAAGAAGTTATAAAGAGAATATTAAAATTAAGAAAAATATCAATATTCTATAAAACTTTAAGAGATATAAGTAATAAGAAATTTAAGATAAAATACAATCCTCACCCCCTACAAACATCTAATTCTAAGAAAATTGTTCCAGAACCAATAGAACTTATTTCTATCTTATGGTTTCCACCAATAATTGAGTTACAGCCCTCAAAAAGACCTTTTTTAATTTCTGGAATAAAATAATCTTTTTCATCACTTCCACTTGGTAGATAATAAATACTTAGTTTATATGCCTTATTAGGTGTATCTTCAGAGATTTTTAAGCTCTGACTAATGATATTTTTTAAAGTTGAATTAAGAGCTTCACAAGCCATTCTACCATCTAAACATCTCTCATTTTTAAAACAAGATTTAACTAATTCTTGGCCATTTTTATATCCTGGCCAACTAATTGAACAATTTGTTGTAGAATACATTGAAGCCTGCAATAGATTTGATATCTCTACATTTGCATGTTTTGTGCTTGTTGGGCGAATCATTAGACCAAGAAAAACAACTCCAATTATCATTACCAATGCTACAATAATTACAAAACCCATTATTTCATGTTGTGCTTTTTTATTGTTTTCTTTTGATTTTATCATTTTTCTATAACTTTTATTTAACTTAATATTTTTCATCATCCATTAGATTATTGATATTTATCCCTCATTTTTCATCTTCTCTGTCTGTTCCTGCCACCAACTTAGCAATCTCACATTTTTCAAAAACATATTTATTTTCATATTCTGTTCTACAGAGAATAATAAAACTAGAAACTTCTCTTTGATTTGCAATATTTCTATCATAAACTACAAATTTTTCACAATCAGGATAATTTTGAGTATTACAATCAATCATTTCTGCCCCTGGCTTATTAAAAGCACTTAGTTTAATAACTTTTAGACTGCTAATTGTCTTTGGCCAGAATTTTTCATAACTTCTCCGGTTTATCAAGACTAAGAGCTTATCTTCATCAACACAGCCTGTTTTATAGCTTGTACAGCTAAACTCGGGAGAATCAGCTAAATTTGTTACAGCAGAAATAGTATTTGACTGCCTAATTAAATTAGTTTCTTTTATAAGATTTGAATAAAAAATTGAAATAGCAAATAATCCTGCTAAAATAAAAAATAAGAAAACTCCCACTAACATAAATGCCATTTCCTGTATCTTAATCTGGGATTTTTTATTTTTTTTCATATTGTTGTCTCATATCCTTCTAATTTTTTACTTTGTTTAGTTTAATCCCCTCTTTTGCTCACATTTATTCTTATTTATTATTGATATATTAATTTATATTTCATCCTTAAATCTCTTCTGGATTCATCCTATATAATCTGCAACCAGATTTTGTAGCCATATTTGCTTGATTAATTGATTTTGAATATGGTAAAAGAAGGGGGATATCTTTTGAACTGCTAATGGTTTTGCTAACTGTCAGCATTGTATTTAATTCATTCCTAATATTAGAACTGCAACCTTTTTCTTCAATTATTGAAATTTTATCAAGATAAATTAGTCCTAATTCATTAAATTTTCCAATTAATCTTTTAACATTACACTCATAAATATCAGGTGAAGAAAAAATAGCCCCATAAAGAAGATTGCCATCATAATATAATTGTTTATTTTTTTTCACAACCATTCCATAATCATATTCACTATTGCAATCAAATCCACTACACATTCCAATTACTTTAATATCACATCCTTCTTTATCTTCAAAACAGACTTTTATGCTTGCCTCTGTGCAATTATAAAAATCATCAGAATATTGAATGTTTTCCTGCTCCTGCCCAAGTGCCTGTTGAATTTCTTTTGGAGATTTATAAATACAATAATTTTCA
Source organism: Candidatus Woesearchaeota archaeon (assembly GCA_964528215.1). Taxonomy (GTDB): domain Archaea; phylum Nanobdellota; class Nanobdellia; order Pacearchaeales; family GW2011-AR1; genus ARS1285. The sequence goes on along the minus strand of CAZGSA010000057.1, from coordinate 1,985 downwards.
AAACTTAACATCATTAAATCTGCAATTTTGTAAGGCATATAAAATGGTTTAGAAAAATAATATAATTCTCTTCCTTCAACAATATCCTCTGCAAAAACATAATCTTTAACAATCTCTACTGGAATGCTTTCTTTACCATATTTTCCAAAACTTTTTTCAGAATAAATAATTGTCTGCCTCCCAAAGGGTTGATTATCCTTCTCTTCACATGTAAAATCTATTTTAACATCTTTTGCAAAAAAGATTTTATTAGATTCACGAGAAGCTAATCCTGTCTCTAAAGGATCAAATATAGAAGTAAGTTGAGCAGCAGCCCGAGTATTAACAGTCTGCTGTCCTGTCCCTAAAAATCTAACTGCACCAAAAATAGCTAAAAATAATATAGAGGCTCCAATAATAATTGCAAAAATCCAATTAAAGGACATTGCAATTGCTTTTTTATCTTTTTTCACCATCTTTTTAATTATTTTGTTTATCTCAATACTTCTTTTAAGTATTTATTATTTAAAATCTTAATCATATCCTTTATTTCACTAATATTCTCTTTTGTTTCTTCTATTGAAATATCAGAGCCATAATAATTTATAGAATTTCTTATTTTTCTAAATCTATCAAATTTAACTGCAAGATTTTCTTCTTTTAAGAAATAGGCAAATGCTTCATGAGAATAGATTTTATAGCCATCAAGAGTAGCAATTGCTTCTAATATACTTCTTAAAATGTCATAATAATTAGTCATTAATCTTCTACAAGAGTTCTCATTAATATTCAAGGAATTAAAAAACTTCATATCCTCTTTTGCATTTTTAATTAAAGATTTTGCCAGCGCTTCATCTATTGAAGCTTTTCTTACTGTTCCTTGTTTAATAAAATCTTTAAAATTCATTTTAATTAAAAACCTCCCAAAACCCATATAAAGTAATCCCATTAATCCAATTATTTAACAATTCTTTGTTTTTTACCTTTATCTTATCTATTTCTTTTTTTGAATGAATAAATACTTGAATATCAAACCCAATCTTTTTTTCAAACTTTTTCAGACTAATCTGTTTTTTTACAGGACTTATAATCAAAACATCTACATCACTTTTACTAGTGTTTTCTGCCTTTGCAAAACTTCCAAATAAAATAATAGCATTAGGATAATTATATTGTTTTATAAGATAATCAATAAGTCCGGAATCATGCAAGAGCCTTAGGTTATAATCTAGTTTTGCTTGTTTAAATCTTTTATTTTCAGTATCAGCTTTAAACAAGAGATGATTTAATTTCCTTTCTGATTTTAAGATTCTTTTTTTCTCAAGTTCTTTTAGATATTTAGAAATCGTCGTAGGTGATTTTTTTAAAATCTTAGAGAGCTGTCTAACATGAAACTCTTTTTCAGGCTCTTTAATAAAATATTCTAAAACCTTGTCCATTTTAATGTACAATCGTCCATTATGTTCAACAATTGTCCATTTTTAAACCTTTCCATTGAAAGAAATCACCATCTTTTTATTTTAATCACTATTTATAATGATCAGATTAATTATCTCCTCCGCCCCCATTGTTTATCTCGCTCTAGCTTTTTAATAATTTATATAACAATTAAAAAAACTAAATTAATAAATGTATTGAATTAAAACCCTAAGATTTAGTATTAGTCTTTTATAAAATTTTAGACCCTATAGATAGGAAGCTTAAAGAAATATTTTAGATAACCCAATGAAAATTTATATGTCTAAAATTGATAACCCCCTAATTTATTAGGGGGCTTAACTAAAGATACAGTTATCAATTCCGAAAAAATCAAAGATTTTTTGAACCAGAAAAACCATAAAAGTTTTTCTTGGTTTGGAGCATGTCAGGATTGTTAAATCCTGAGCACCATCAAAATCTAGAGACTTTAAAATTCCTAGAATTTTAATAGCCATCAAGAATTAAAAATTCTTGAGGTTTTGAAGTCCTAACACATGAAAATCTAAGAGATTTTCAGTGCCACGAAA
>CAZGSA010000056.1:0-6303 GCA_964528215.1 Candidatus Woesearchaeota archaeon | reverse complement strand
ATTTTGAAGATATTAATGAAGATGGAGAGATTGAAAAAAATTTCTCAAAAAAAGAAGGACAAGATATTAGAAGATTTCTCAAAAATAAAAATATCCAGATTCAGGCAGAACAAATAGAAAAAGACCCTAAAATTGATAAAAAATTTAAACTGAATATTCCTTCAAAAGTAATTAATATAAAAAGTCTATCAAGAAAAAAAGTTTATAGTGAATCTGGGAATTTTATTGGAGTGGTTAGGAAAGCAATTTTATCAAAAAATAAGGTTTATGGATGGATAATTAAACCAGAGAATAATTATAACCTTGAGAAGAATATTTTAATTAAACATAAAAATATAATAGAAATAAATCATATATTTATAGTTGATAAGAGGATTGAAGATTATTTAATTAAGATTAAAAATAAACCAAATTTTGGAAAGATTAAAAAATTATTTAATAATATTCAATTAAAAACCTTGGAGGGTTATAACATGATAGGAGAAAGAATAAAAAAAAGGATTATCCAGAAAGATAATATTTTTCCTTTAAAAGATTTAAAAAAATCAAAGATAGATTCTAATAAAATTTCCTATAAACAAGAAATTATTTAGATTACTCAGTTAGGCAGTATTATTAATCTCCTGCAAGTCTTGGAATCATTATCTTTAGAGGTTTATGTAATTTAAGATTACAATCTCATATAAAGATTAGGCTAGGATAATAAAAATCATTTAATCAACAGCATATTTAAGATAATCAAAACCAGAAATAATTCCAACTAAACAGGTTGGAATGACTAAGAAAATAGTCCAACTAGCTCCAAGAATTAAAGCCCCAAATGCAAATCCCTGTAAAAAAGTAGTTACTTTTCCAATATATCTTACCTTATAGGGGTCCTTATTTCTTATCAATATTATTAAAAATCCAGGTAAGGCAATAATCTCTCTTGACATTATTAATATAATTAAGACTATCGAATGAATATTGTTTCCATCTTTACTATTTAAGATTAAAAAAACAAATAAAGAAATAGCAATTGCAATAGAAAAAACTCTATCAACAATCTGATCCATCCTTGCTCCTTCATTTGTTTTTTGGTCTAATAATCTGGCAAAATAACCATCAAACCAGTCAGTAATAGCAGCAACAATAAAGATTAGTAATACCCAGATTATATTAAAACCTGCAAATAACATATAGATAAAGACAAAAATCAAAAACAATCTCAATAGAGTTATTGAATTTGGAACATTAAAGAATATTTCCTCTTTAATTTTTTTATTTTCTCTTTTTATTTTCTCTTTAACTTTCTCTAGCCTCTTACCCATTTTCTCTTTTTTTATCATACAATTCTCTCCTCTTTGATTATATAAACACTATCTCCCCTATATAAATATTTTTATTTAACTCAATAAATTATTTAATTTAATCTTAAAATTTCTACTACCATTAAATTTATTCTATCTTTTGATTTATATTTATTAGAGATATAAATTTAATGTTTTAAAGAAACTATTTTTATCTTTTTACTAAAATTTAAAATATAGTAAACTTTAAAAGCATATTGTTTTAGTATCTATTATAGGTATAGCGGGGTGGAGAAGTCTGGAGTTCTCGCCGGGCCCATAACCCGGAGGCCGATGGTTCAAATCCATCTCCCGCTATTTTTTAAGATAATTAAAGTTTTAAAATGGTGAAAGTATTAGGGATTGATGAGGCTGGACGAGGCCCAGTAATAGGTCCTCTTATTGTTGCTGGAGCTATGATTAATGAAGGAGAAGAAGATAGCCTAGAAGGTTCAAAAGATTCTAAATTATTAAGTCATCCAAAAAGATTAGAATTAGATAAAAAAATAAAGAAAAATGCTGAATATCTAATAATTGAAGTTTCTCCTAAAGAGATTGATGAGACTCTAAATTCAGATGATTTAAACTTAAATTGGTTAGAAGCTCATAAGCAAGCAGAGATAATTAATAATTTAAAACCAGATAAAGCAATTATTGATTGCCCTAGCCCAAATTGTAAAAAATATGAAGAGTATTTAAGAAATCTTTTAGAAAATAAAAAGATAATTCTAGTTGTTGAACATAAAGCAGATTTAAAATATATAACCTGTTCAGCAGCATCTATTTTAGCCAAGGTTAGAAGAGAACAGGAAATGGATAAAATAAAAAAACAATATGGAGATTGTGGGCCCGGTTATCCAGCAAATCTAAAAACCAAACAATTTTTAAAAGAAAATTGGGAAAAATACCCTGAAATTTTTAGACAAACTTGGTCAACATTTAAAAATCAAGCAAAAATGAAGAATCAAAAGGTTTTATTTTAATTTATAGATCCACATTTAAATAGAAATATTTAAATTAACATAATCTTTTTAAAATTATGGCTTACTCTAAATTTACTACTGAAAATGCTAGATATTTTGCTCGTTTTGGAACACATAGAAAATCAGAAGTAAACCCTTCTAGTATTTTTGATATGAAATATGGTCCTGTTGATGCAGTAGTTTTAGAGATGAGGGGCTCTAAGATTCTAGGAAAAGAAGGTTTAGAAGGAGCAATAAAAGGGGTTCTTAATAAGACATTACAAAAAGAAGATTCAGATATAATAGATTATGCAAGAAAGAATAATATACCTATTTACATAGTAGAACCAGAATTAAATAAAAGAGATTATGCTAGGTTTTGGACAAATTTTATGGCCCTAGATGTTTTAGGGGGTATCCCTTTATTACCTTATACTTCAACAAAAGAAAGTAAAAGAGTGCCTCCAACATTTAGAAACTTATTTGGCCTAGCTAATTTTGTTTCACAGAATAATGTAGTAGCTGGAAGGAATGCAGTTTGGGCAAGAAAACTTGAAGAATATATTGCCCCCAGACTAAGAAAACAAAAAAACAGAAAACCAAGAATTGGATTAAATATAGGTTTAGGCCATATGGGTTTAGAAAAAGATTTAAAAAATCCAAAAGTCAGAGATTTTACTTTAAAAAATTGGGAATATTTTAATCTTAGAAGATATTCTGGATTAAACTCTGGAAAAAATATTGGTAGGATATATGAAGCAACACCTATTGAAGATGGTAATTGGAATATAGACAAAATTGATACAGATTTATTTGCAGATTCTGGAAAACAAAAGATATCTGAAAAAAACACACTCAGCGATTATTTAGGGATTTTATTAATTGTATTTGGAGGTTTAATAATCTCCTTAAAATTACCTCTTATTACTGGATTTACAATACAAGAGAATTTTATTTTTAATGTTTTTTCTAAGGGAATTTTAATCTATTTTTTCTTGTTTATATCTATAACTTATCTTTTTTTAAAAAAGTTGTATCAATAGAATCTAAAACATTGAGGTCCATAGATAAAGGATATTAAAAAATTAATTTTTAGATTAAGAAGATAATAAGATATGAGGAAAATTACATGCTTTTAAGAGTAGTAAAGTCTCAATTCAATTAATTCACTATTCAAACAACATTTAAAAATCCTTTTTGTGTTATTAATCATTATATTAAATGAGGGAAACTAATCAGACTAGTAAAAAATATCTCTAACTAAACAATTTAGATTTAGTATTAATTATCTACAAATATCAGTATAAACCAAACTAGGAATATGTAAACTATAAAAAACCTAAAAATGACATACATTAAAAAACTAGTTATGAAGGGATTTAAGAGCTTTGCAAGAGAGACAACAATTAAATTAGATAGACATATGAACGTAATTGTAGGTCCAAATGGTTCAGGAAAATCCAATGTTACAGATGCTCTTTGCTTTGTGTTAGGAAGGTTATCTATAAAATCCATAAGAGCTGCAAAAGCATCTCATCTAATATTCTCTGGAAACAAACAATTCAAGGGAGGCAATATAGCTTCTGTAGAAATAATCTTAGACAATTCTGATAAAACATTTGCCTTAGATAATGATGAAATTAGTATCAAAAGGATTGTAAAGAAAAATGGACAAAGTGTCTATAAGATAAATAATGAAACAAAAACAAGGCAAGAAGTGTTAGAATTATTAAGTCAGGCAGGAATTGACCCTCATGGATTTAATATTGTTCTTCAGGGAGAAATTGAAAAATTTGTTAAGATGCCTGCAGAAGAAAGAAGAAAAGTCATAGAAGAAGTTGCAGGAATTTCAATTTATGAAATGAGAAAAGAAAAATCCTTAAAAGAATTAGATAAAACTCATGAAAGGCTTAAACAGATTAATGATGTATTAAGAGCAAGGACAAATTATCTAAGAAATCTTGAAAGTGAAAGAGAAGAGGCTTTAAGATATAAAAGATTACAACAAACAGTCACTCGTTGCAAGGCTTCAATAATCAATAAAAACCTTCAGGAAAAAGATAAAGAATTAAAACAAATCCTTGAAAAAACTGATTTAAAAAATAAAGATATTGAAAAAAAACAGACCCAGATTGATAAGCTTAATCAGGAGATTAAAAATCTAAATGAAAAAATAGAAGATATTTCTAAGACAATTCAAAAATCTTCAGGAATAGAGCAGGATTCTTTGCTAATAGAAATTTCAGAATTAAAACAAGAGATTGCAGGAATGATTGCTAGAAAAGAGAGTTATGAAAATCAATTAAAGGAATTAAACAGGAGAAAAGAAACTCTTGAAAATTCTACAAAAACTACTGAGGAAGAAATTCAGGAAATGAGTAAAGAAAAAGGAAAAGATAAGAAAAAAGATTTACAATTTAAACAAGATAAGCTTGAAGAACTTGAGGAATCAAAAAGAAGATATTATCTTTTAAAGTCTAATCTTTCCTCATTAAATCAACAATTAGAAGATAAGAAAAAACAGATTCAGAGATTAAAAAATGAGTCTAATTTTATAATGGACCAAATAGAACAAATAGAAAAAGAAATTAAAATTAAAGAAAACTTAGAGCAACATAAAGAATCTCTTAATAAACTAAAACATAGTCTAGAGGATTCTAAAAATCAGATTTCTAAATTAGAGGAAACCCTTCTTGAAAAAGAAAAATTAACTGCTATTCAGCAACAAGTAATCAACGAGGCTGAAAAAGTAAAATCTCAGGTTCAAAAAATAGATATATGCCCCCTATGCAAAACAAAGATAACAAAAGAACATCTTGAAGAAGTAATAAACAAATCTAATCTTGATATGCAGAATGCTAGAAAAATAACCCTAGATTTAGAAATAAAGATAAAAATAACTAAAAAAACATTAGAAGAATTAAAAGAAAAAATAATTAAACAAGAGGATGAAACTAATTTGAGAAATATTACTATTGTAAAACTCCAATCAATCCATGATAAAAAACAACAATTAAAAAGAAATTCAGAGCAATTAAAACTTTTTGAATCAGAGATTAAAAACTTAGAACTTAAAAAAAGATATTTAGATAATAAAATATCTTCTGCAAAAACCAGTGAGGAGGATTATGAGAATCTTAAATTAGAAGTAAATGAACTTAAAAGAACAGAAGAAAAAGATTTTGGAACACAGATAACTGCAAAACAAAGAGAATTAGATAGGATAAAACTTGCTATTAAACAAATCCTGAGAGATAAAGAAGATATTTCAGAAGAATCAGAAGATATTAAAAATAGTTTAGAAGAAAAGCAGGAGATAGTTGAAGAAAAAGAGGAAAAAGCAGAGATATTAAAAAGAAAATATCAAAAAATGTTTGAGCAAAAAAATCAGTTCCAGGATAAGGTTCGAATGTTTGAATCTAATCTAATGAAACAGCAAAATGAAAAAAGAATTCATGAGCAGGAGATTAATAATTTAAATATTGAAAAAGCACAGATTGCTGCTAAAAAAGATACTCTTCTTGAAGAAATAAAAGAATTTGAAAAAATAGAGTTTCTTAATTTACCCTTGGATAAATTAAAAGAAAGATTAGAAAAAAGTGAAGATAGTTTAGTTAGGATAGGAAATGTTAATCTTAGGGCATTAGAAATATATGAGGGTATTAAAGAAGAATATGAAAAAATAAGAAGTAAAGTCGAACAACTAGAAAATGAAAAACAAGAGATATTAAAAATTATAGAACAGATTGACAGAAAAAAACGAAAAGTATTTTTACAAACCCTTCAACAAATAAATGAATTGTTTTCACGAAACTTTTCACATCTAAGCACAAAAGGGATAGTTACCTTAGAAATTCAGGATAAAAAAGAAATTTTTAATGCAGGATTAAATGTTATTGTTAAAGTAGGTGCTGGAAAATACTTTGATATAACCTCTCTTTCTGGAGGAGAGCAGACTTTAGTGGCTCTTTCATTAATTTTTGCAATTCAAGAATTACGTCCTTACTGCTTTT
>CAZGSA010000055.1:0-6321 GCA_964528215.1 Candidatus Woesearchaeota archaeon | reverse complement strand
AAATTTTTTATATCCTGATAAAACTAACCTATAATTCTTAGTTCCAATTGTTAAAATATCAAATAAACAGACCGGATAATTTGTATCTCTAACTTCTTTCTGGTTGATTTTTATCCGCTTTTCATTTATGGTTTTTTGAAGTTCTTTTTTATTTTTAACAATCTTTAATAAGTTTCTTACAACTACTACTAATGGTATAGATTCATTCTTATTGTGTGAAGCAACAGCTACATATTTTGTTCCTTTTTTTGGTATAGGCCAAAATTTATTCATATTATTTCTATTTAGATGCATCTTGTTTTTCTCCTTGTTTTGGTAATCTTTTGAATTGGGATTTACTTTTAGTATCCGTTTTAATCTGAATTTTTGTAGTTTCAGATTCGCTCTTTTTAAGATTCTCTTTTTCTGTTACAATTTTTCTCTCTAAAGCTTTTTTTCTTTTTTGGTCTTCTAGGTTTAATTCTTTTATTTGTAAATTTGAAGGATTAAAATAAACACTAACCTTTGTTCCATCTTTTTTAGTTCTAAAAATTCCCTCAATCATGATTCTTAACTTCTTTACATTCACAGATTCTATTTTCCCTGTTTTTTTTCTAAATTCTCCCCTCATAATTTTAACAATATCTCCCTTTCTAATTGGGAAACTTCTTTTTTCATATTTTTTTCTTAATTCTTTTGATAAATTACATGATATCATTTTTCTTTTAATATGAAGGGGAGCATTAGCCCTATACTTTCTTTGCTTTCGTGGTTGTCTGCTTCCTATCCAGTTTGTTGAAAATTTCTTTTTCATTTTATTCTACTCTCTCCATCAATTCAGCTCTTGTTTTTTCACAAGCTTCTGAAAGTTTTATACTTCTATCTAGTAATTTTTGCCTCTCTGCTTCTGGAATCTGCAATACTCCAAGATATCTAAAATGAGTATCTAAGTTATCATAAGCTTTCTGAATTAAATTATAATTTGGAATTCCTCTAATCGGGGCATGTTCTTTATAATCAGGCCCAAATAACATTGCATCAACACTTTCTTGTCTAGCATAACCTTCTAATACTGTAAACTCCATATCAACTAAGTTTGCAATATGTCTAGCAGAACCTATTCTCCATTCTGTCTGAGTTGGTACCCCTATAATTCCACCTATGTGAGTTTGTGTTCCTGTAGCTTCCATTTTAAACAACATATTTTGCAATTTTCCCTAAAAATTGCCATCTATCCGAAACCTCCTTTGCAATAGGCCCTTTAATCTGAGTCCCCTTAGGATTCCCTTTTTCATCTTTTAATAGAGCAACAGCATTATCCTGAAATGCAACTCTCTGCCCACTATTTCTTTTATAAGGTTTTTTCTGCCTTATAATAACAGCATCAAATACCTGCCCCTTCATTTTAGGATCTCCTTTTCTAACAGATATTTTAACCCAATCTCCAATTTTAGCATATTGTTGCCTTCCTCTTTTTGTTTTACCATGTTTAACACTAACTATTTTAACAATTCTTGCTCCACTATTATCTGAAGCTAAAACTAAACTTCCTATATTCAATCCTCTTGTTAGCTTTGCGCCTACACCTTTCATTTTACTCTTTACCTCCAGTAATCTTTCTAACAACAATAAAATGTATTATCTTTGAGATAGGCCTACACTCTCTAATTTCTACATAATCTCCAACATGGATTTCCTTTGACATACAATCAGGCAATCTCGCATGCAGTTTTGTCTTTCTTTTAGAATATCTTTCATATTTTTTAATATGAATTGTTCTCTCAAATTCAATAGCTATTCTTTTAGGATGTTTGCTTATAATTTTCCCTTTAAAACTCCTTCCTCTTAGACTAATTTTTCCATGTTTTGGACATGCAAAATCTGTGCACTGATTTTTTTCTTTTGTTTGTTTTTCTGCCATTATTTTTTACCCTTTTTCTTCTTCTCAGGATACTGAATTAATTTAACTTGAAGATGAGTCCTTTTAAATCTAGTTCTTCCTCCCCTCCTGTAGGGGCGTGAAGCGACATTTGCTTTACAGAATATTCTAACTTTTTCTAATTCTAATTCATTAAGAAGAGCATTTGATTTTAGGCTTTTAAGAATTTTAATAAAAACCTCTGCTGCTTTTACTGGATATCTACCGCTCATAATTCCTTTTTTATGAGGAATCTCTCCTTTCATGGGTACTGGTTTTTTCATTTTTTTTACTAATTCTAATTCAAAAATAGCCTGGTCAATATCCTTTTTCCTTATAAAATTACAGAGAGCAATAGCTTGTTTTGTTGAGATTCCAAGGTCTTTGGCATTAACAACTGCTTCTGTTTTTCTAGGTCCGGAGGATTGTTTTAACTTTTCTTTAGATTTTTGTTTTGTTTGAGTATCTATTTTTGACTTAGTTTCACCCCCTTCTTCAGATTTATTTTGTTTAACATTTTCTACTGTTTCTTTTTTTCTTTCTTTAACCGGTTCTTTTAATCCAATTTCATTTGTTATTTTTCTCTCAGTTTCCTTACTTTCTTCAACTTTTTTTTGAATAGTTTCTTTTTCAATTTCTTGTTTTTTATTTTCCATCATTTTACTTTACACTCATTGAAGAGCTTGATCTTGTAGCACCCACTCCTGCAGCTCCATGTTTAACTTTGGTTCTGGTAACTGAAAATTCTCCTAATCTGTGTCCTAACATCTCTCCAATAATTTCAACAGGGACAAAATTTTTCCCATTATAAACATGGATTTTCATCCCAATTAATCTTGGGACAATAATTAAATGCCTTAGATGAGTTCTTATTAATTTTTTATTCTGAATTTTTTTATTACATCTTAAAACAAATTTTTGTATCTCATCATATTGTCTTAAAATGGTTCTTTTTTCATTACTTTTTAAAATTTTAGCAAATTCGCGGATATCCATCTGTTTTAATTCCTCTAAATTTTTTCCCCTAAATGAAAATTCTTTCTTTTTAAATTGTTCTATCTGTTCTTCCATTTTTAAATTTCCTCTCCTTTTATTGGGAATTTAAATGCTTGAAAATTATTTATTTTTTCCATTGTTTTATTTTTTCTTTCCAGTTCTCCTTGGCCTTATATGTCCAACTTTTTGTCCAGGACTTGAATTTCTTTTAGCAATTTTACTTTTAATTCTTTTTCCTCTTCCACCTCCGAATGGATGGTCAATAGCATTAACTTTCACAGCAGAGGTTCTATGCCATTTTCTCCCTTTTGATTTCATTAGATGATGTTTTTTTCCAGCTTTTATTAAGGGTTTTATTAATCTACCATCTCCAGCTGCAACACCTACAATTGCCCTGCAATTTTCATTTAATTTGATTTTTCTTCTTCTAATCTGGATTTCAACTCCTTTTTCATCTTTAACCATAACAACTGCAGAACTTCCTGCACTTCTTAAATACTTCCCACCATTTCCAGGAATAGATTCAATATTAAATATTTTATTTCCTTGAGGGATATCTTTTAGTTTTAAAATGTCTCCCTTTTCAGGAGATTTATTATCTGGTTTTTTCCCAATAAAAATATTCTGGCCCTCATAAACTCCACTAGCAGCAGGGACAATAAAGTATTGTTTTTTATTATCCAATTTAATTTCGATTTGAACTAAAGGACAGGTATGCCCTCCGGAATTAAAGAGTTTTGTAATTTTTGCATCACCTTCAAATCCAATTGGAGGATAACTAATCTTATATCTATAGGCTTTTCTTCTAACTCTAAAAGTTAAACTTCCCTTTCCACGAGCTTGTTGTGTTATTCTTTTTCCCATTTTATTTTAAGCAACTTCTTCCATCCCAGTTTGTAAATTTTTCAATAACATATATTTATGGTAATATTCTTTCATACTCTCTCTAACTAGCCTAGTATAACAATAATTTTTTCCTTCTTCTCTAGAATTAACCTCTGTCCAAACTTTTATTGCAGGTAGTTTTGAAGTTACATTAAATTCAAAACAAATATACTCTGTCCTTGGATTTGTGATTCCATCACTAAGAATTTCTCTGCATTTTATTACATTTGAAGGTACCTCTAAGTGTCTAGTTTTATTTACCATTTTAAATCATTCCTAACTTCGTTGCAATGTCAATTGCAGGATTTTTAGCATTTAATTTAATATAAACATATTTCTTATTTTTTCTTATCAAAGTATTTATAGAGTTTATTTTAACATTAAAAACTTGTTCAAACTCTTGTTTAATTTTATCTTTGTTATCTCTCCTATCTGCTTCTATAACTAGAGTATTATTTAACTCAATTAATCTTACAGCTTTTTCAGTTGTTATTGGCTTAATCATCTGAAGTTTAACCTCCTTAAATTAAGAGCTAAAAATTTATTAATCTTTATCATTTTGCTTTTTCTCCTTTCTTTCCAGTCATAATTATTTCTAAATCTGCAATCGCATTCTCAGTAAACAAGGTCAATCTAGCTCCATTACTAGCTAAATCACTAACAGTAAGCTCTTTTACTTTTAAAATTTCAATACCGCAAATCTTTTTCTCTTCTTTATTCCCAATAATAAATAATAATCCTGCATTTTTCTTGTTCTTTCTTCCCCTCATCTTACCAATACCTGCCCTTACAGACTTTTTTTGAATAGCAACAACATAAAAATCCTCTAAAATCTTTTTCAGACTTTCTAAAAATTCTTTTGTTTTTAATGCAAGAAGTTTATTATTCACAACTAAAGGTAATTTAACATCAATCTTTTTATCTCTTAATCTTAGGTATTTCTTCTTTAATTCTTCAACAGAGGAAATATAAGATAATGCTGAGGATAATGATTTTAAATATTCTTTTTTATTTATTTTTTTAAGATTAATACTTCCTTTTGGAGGATGGGCTCTTCTACCCCCTCTTGTACTGGGAACAATTGCTGCCTCCCAATTAAACTGAGTTCCCCTCCTAGAAAAAATCTTTTTAGGGAGTCTTGCTAAGCCTTTTCCTCTGTCTGATTTCCAGACATGTCTTCTTTTTGTTGGGCTTCCTGATGAAGACCTATTCATTCCAGCCCTGTATTTTGGAGAATAAGGAATTTGAATTTTTTCAGATTCAACAACCTTAGCAATAATATCTTCTCTAATTGGTTCTTCAAATAAGATTGTTGTAATTTCTTTTGATTTTTTACCCTCCATATCTAGTATTTGCAGTTTCATTTTAGTTCAATAAATTCATAATTTTTTTTAACTTGAGTTTTAGTGGGACGTAGTGCACTTGTTATCAACAACTGCCTTTTACTAGGTCCTTGCACACTTCCCCTAACTATGATATAATCTGTTTTAATTTCTCCAAATTTTTTAAAACCTTGTTTAGGGTTAATATCTTTATCAGAATTACTTTTTATTAAAATAATTCGGTTATTATAAACTACTCTTGAAAAATATCCCATCTGTCCAGCCATTGGCTGTGTAAATTCTACTCTTGCTGGATGCCATGGGCCTCCACTTCCAGGTCCTCTTATCCCTTTTTCAGATTTATGAGCCCTTAATGAAAGACCAAATCTTTTTGTTGGTCCTTGATTTCCTTTCCCCTTAGTAATTCCTCTAATATCAATAACTTTATCATTTTCTAAGTTTAAAACTTCTTTAATACTAATTTCTTTATTTAAATTTTCTTTAATAAAATTTAATTTATCTTCAAAATTTCCAGATAATCCAATTTCAGATATATTTGGCCTTTTTTTAATATTTGTTTTTTTAACTTGAGAATAGACTATAACCCTGACATTATCTGCTTTTTCCTTAAAATCATCAATCTTTTTACTCTCTTTTTTTTCTTTTGGGATTTTCACTACCCTCTTTAATTCTTTGTCTAAGTTAGAATTTAAAACCTCTCCCATTAATTTTTTATTTTTATAAAATCTCACACTCATTATTTTTAATGTAGGACACTCAATAATTGTAACAGGGATATAGATTTTCTGCCCTTTTGTTAATGAATTTGGAGTAGAATCTTTAACATAAGCAGATTTCATTCCTACCTTATAACCAATAAAACCTAATAAACCTACTTTTTCTTTTGTAAGAGAATCCCATTTAACCCTAGGTAAAACTTTTTTTGCCCTCACTCTTGGATAAAATTGAAGGCTTCCATGTCTCATATGTCCATGTTTTGGCATTTTTCAATATCTTAGTAAGAGGATAGCCAACTCAGAATAAGTATATTCTTGAGCCTTTTGGTAAAAACCAAATGCTATCAAAAACTAATTATTATTAACAAGAGTTAATAATTTAATTTATAACTTAAGATAGCAAGAAATAAAGGCTTTATAAAGGTTTTTATACTTTGTACCTGGTAACAGGTTTTGAGTAAGTTCTAAAAAATGTGTATTTACT
>CAZGSA010000054.1:0-6396 GCA_964528215.1 Candidatus Woesearchaeota archaeon | reverse complement strand
TTCCAATTAATCTAACTTGCCCAACACCTTCTGCTCTAAGAATATTTCTAACAATCAAGATATTATCTTGAACTTCCACCAAGTTATCCAACTCCTCATAATCTCTAATAACCTTTACACATTCTGGAGCTATATTTAATTTAGGTATTATCATTTTCTGTTAAAACTTTTTAAATTTTAGAACTTATTTTATAAAAAACCAGATAATTTATTCTTTATATATCTTTCTGTTTAAGAAAATAAAGGTTTATTTTTTTAAGATAAAATAGCCTATAAAATTTTTATTTATTTAGATGAATATAGATAAATGGTGTGGAGGACTTTTCTGTTTAGCTTAAAAGTGAGATAAGATATAAGAGAAATACAATTTATTTTAGAGAGAAGATTTTTTTACCTAATGATTATTTAACTCTTACTTTTTTAATACCAAAATATTGATCTAAAATATTCTGCATTTCTTCTAACCTTATTTTATACTTTCCAATTAAAGCAGCTTTACTTTGAGTATTTGCACTGATAATTGCTTCATTATCTTTTATTTCAATTGCCTTAAATTTTACAGGCCTGGTTATAATTGAAACAAAATTTTCAATATCCTCTCTTCCATAGGGAATTGCAACTATTTTTATCCTCTTGCCAATAATCCTGTTTAATTTTTCTAAATTTCTATTTTTAGGACCAATAGCCTTTACAATAAACTTTCTTGGAACTGCAAAGATAATTGTATTATTATATTCAAAACAATGATTAGTGCTTATCTTTGTTATGTTTGAAAATAAATTCGCATATCTTATAAATTGCATATCTAAAACTTTTTTCATATTCTTATAGACTTAAAAAACTTCTTCCTTTAAAAGACAATTGTATAATTGGTTTATAAAACTTTCTCTTTAACTTATCGAGGGAAAATAGATAGTTTTTAGAATAAACTGATAAATATCTTTGTAACTTATAAAAAAATAGTTTACATAGATTCTAGGTTGAGTAAGTTATAAAAAATCTGAATCTTTTAAAAAGTAGTCTCAATATGTCTAAAAAAACAAAGAGTTATGTAGATAGAGAGTTTAGAGAAATATTCAGTTTAAAAGTAAACTAAGACATAAAAAACTCTACATTTTTTTAGGGGCTAGAAAATATTGTACTAGATAAACAAAATTAAAAATAGATTTAAGGTCTCACAATATTTTGCTTAGAATAAAGTCTTTTAATTTCTCTTTCAGATAATGCCCTTTTCCAAATCATTGCATCATCAATCTTACCATTAAAAAAAGCACCATCCCATTTTAATGAACCTATTGTCTGCCTTAAATCATGAGATACAGGGTCAAAACCTCCAACAAATCCTTGTTTAGTTTTACTAACTAAACTAATTGGATTTATTGAATCTCCTACCCATAATTCAACAGATTTTTGAGATTCATCAGGATTATCATCTCTTAAAATTGCTACAACATGATACCATTTATTGTTTATAATTCCACTTTTAGAAGCATAAGAAGATGGAAAATTTACACCATTTGATAACATAAATATTAAAATATTATTATTAAGTCTTAAAGAATATTCTTGCCCCCTATAGTCTACACTATTCCATCCTCTTTTTATGATTCCTTGACCACTAAGAGTATTTAATCCAGCATCAGATGGGTTCATCCATAGAGAAATTGTGATTTCATCATCTCTTGCTAATTCAGAATTTAATTCATTGGTAGAAGGAACCTCTTCAATTAAAACTTCATTATCATCATCTGTTTCTAAAACTTCATTGTTTATACTAGGTCCAACACAACCTGTAGTAGGGCATCTAGCTTCTCCATCATGCCAACCAACTTCATCCTTAAGTTGAGTAGTAGTATCAAATTCCCACCAAGCACGAACATCATCTGCAGAAACTATCCAAGAATCATCAGCATCATCATATAAATAGACTTTTCTATATCCATCACTTGCTCTCTGTATCAATTCTTCTGTTTCAGGAAGTTCTGTCCCTGTTTTTCCACTATAAATCGGTGCTGCACTAATCAATTTTATATCTCTAGCACGAACTCCTGCATTTCTGTATTTAATTTCATAGGTTTTGGATTCTAAAGGTCCTGGAGCCTGAGCCTTGGGAATATCATAAAAATGACTAACTCCCTCCATATCATAAAATATAAATCTTAATTTATCCATCGGCTTATTTCCTTTTTCATAGGTAGCAGTAATCCACATTTTTTCTCTCGCATTCATTTTAATATCTCCAATCTTGATTATTCCCTCAAGATTTCCAGCATTTTCTTCAACATCTCCTGTTTGATTTTTAAGAAATAAATTCACAAGATTCCAAACAATTACAATTAAAGCTAAGACTAATAAAATAATCAAAACAACTGTTATGACTTGAGACTGAGCATTCTTATTCCTCTTTTTCATATAACAAACAGTCTTAAGAAGTTTAAAAATATATCGATATTAAATATAAATGTGCAAGCAATAGACATATGTTCTAGGGCTACTGAAAATTAATTTTAAAATAAAATTCAAGAGGACAAGTTTAACCTGAATCTTTTTACCCTTGATAATCTGATAATTTTTTGTTTGAGTTACTCACAGCTATAGCTTGAAATGATTAGAGTTATCAAAAGAAAATAATTTTGGTTAGTGAAACTTCTTAAATTTGTGTGTAAAAAGGGTAAGACATATTTCTTCTGTGTATAAAAGACATTAAATATAAATAACTTTTAAAATAAAACTATATTTTTTAAGATAAACTATCCATATCTTCTAAAATTTTGAGTTATGCAGATGAGAATAGATAAGAAGTTTGGAGAAATGTTTTGCATAAATTAAAAGCACAATAAAATATAAGGGAGATTTAAAATATCAAAAATCTTTTTAATTAATACTAAAAATTTCCCATAGATTAATAATAAACTCTATAGAGATATAAAAATCATCAATCTATTGAAAAATAAATTATTTAGAATTCTTTTTATTTCTTTTTTCTACAATCGGTTCGGTAGAGTGTTTAGAAGTATCTTTAGTATCTTTAGTTAAATATTTGACTTTTGGGTCCTTTTTAGGTTTTTTATCTGTTAAAGGTCCTGTAATTTCAACTAATAATCCTGGTAAACCTGTTCCAACAGGAACTGGTTGATTAAGAATAATATTTTCTATTACTGAATTTAATTCATCCTTGTTTTCTTTTAAAGTTGCATTCACAAATTGTTTAACAGGTGTTTCAAAACTTGCACGAGCTAAGATGGAAGATTTTTGAGAAATTATCCCCATTCTAGTTATCCCCTTAACAATTCCTAAGGTAGTCATAGCATCTGCAATTAACATAGAATGTCTAACATCAATATCAAGACCCTGAGAATTAGTAACTTTCTTAATTTCTTTAATTATTACAGCTCTGGCAACTTCAACACCTAATACATCACAAACTTCATGAATATCATTACTAATTGTTCTGGTCATATCAATTCCCTTAAAATTTTTTATTTCTTTAAGATTAGTTCCAGCAGTTAAAATAACAAAATCTCCTTCTTTATTGACAACTAAAATTTGTTCAATACCCTTAATACCAGAAATTTGAGCAGATTTAACCTTTTCTTTTAATTTATAAATCTCTTTAAAATTCATATCTTTACCACTAAAAATAATTGAATTTCCATGGGCTTTACAATCCTGAACTGCTTTAGATTCTTTTAATCTTTTAACAATAGTCTCAATAGAAGAGTGAACTCTTTTTAAAGCATCACTATCAATAACCGCCTCTATTTTTTTATCTGCAAAATTAATTTTAATCTCTCTAACAATATCTTTTAATTTAACTTCTTGGATTTTTTCTGCAATAATTTTAGCATCTTTTACATTATTATGTTCTTTATCTAAATAGATTTCCATTTCAGGAGTTGAAGGAGTTCTTCTCGCATCAAATATCTCAATTAATCTAGGAAGTCCTGAAGTAACTTGCATTTCAGTAACTCCTGCAGCATGGAAGGTTCTTAAAACCATTTGTGTTGAAGGTTCTCCAAATGATTGAGCTGTCAAAATCCCAATAGCTTCTCCAGGAGCAATATCTTTGTTTTTATGCAATCTAGAAACATCTTTTCCATCTTCACCATATTTATACTGGATAATCCTTCCACTGCCATCTCTAACAGTTTTATCATATTCTATTCTAATGTCTTGTAGTGCATTTGCTAATCTTCTATATAAATAACCAGACTTTGGAGTTCTTAATGCAGTATCCATAAGGGCATCTCTTCCTGTTATTGCTCCAAAAAAGAATTCAGTAGGCTCTAATCCATTTAAAAAAGAATTATAAATAAACCCTCTTGACTTAGGAGTTAAATCATTTGGTTTAAAAAAACTTAATGTTCTATCTGTAAATCCAATTTTAATCCTCTTACCCCATAAATCCTGTTGTCCAACACAACAAGCCATTTGAGTAACATTAAGAACACTTCCACCAGAACCTGAATTCATCATAATACTGACAGGATTTGTTTTAGGAACTTCTTTTTCAATAACCTTGCCAATCTTTGTTCTAATCCCATTTAATATCTGAAGAATTTTAATCTCTCTGCTTTCTTCAGCAGTTTTACCAGGTATGACTTCTAGTTTTTTTGTTTTAAAATTTTCAATAACTTTTTCAGTTTCTATCTCCGCAGTTTCTATAATCTCCCTAGTTAATCTTTTAACTTTTTCATTAGCATTTAAATCATCAACAGAAATAGTAAAACCATATTTTGAAAGATAATCTGTTCCAATTGTAAAAGCATTTTCAAGTGTCTGAATTGTTTTTAATCTTCCAACTTCTTTATCAAGAGTTTTTAATAATTCTCCACATTCAACTCCAAAGACATGTTCATCAACAACCCCCTGAGTTATTTTACCTTCTTTAATAACAAAAACATCTCCTGTTTTTGTTTTTCCCTTAAAATCAACTTTAGGAATTATTTCAGAAATTAATTCATTTCCAGTTATAACTGCTTTAGGGTTATCAAGATTTATACCTGCCTGATATAATAGTTGAGAAGCCTCTGTTTTTGATAGGCTATTCTTACTCAAAATAAAATTCCCAGTAATTGCATCAGCCACACAGCCTAAAGAATTACTATTATCCTTACAAGAGATTAAATTTTGATTTACATCTAAAAGCATCTTTGCTTCAGCTCTTGCCTCTTCTGTTTGTGGAACATGAATATTCATCTCATCACCATCAAAATCAGCATTATAGGGGGGAGCAGCTGCAGGATGTATCCTAAAAGTTTTATAGGGAAGAACCTTAACAAAATGACCCATTAGACTTGCTTTATGCAGACTTGGATGACGATTAAAAAGAACAATATCTCCATCAACTAACTGTCTCTCTACAATATAACCAGGTTCTAATTCTTCTAAAATTTCTTTTTTTAATTCTTCAGTAATCCTTTTTCTTCTTCCATCAAGACGGATAATATAATTTGCCTTAGGGTATTTTTCATTTTTAATAGTTTTCTTTAATCTTTCAATATTTAATGTGTTAATTCGTTCATTTACAGTTAATATCTCTGCAATCTCAAAAGGGATACCTACTTCATTAATTTTAAGAGAAGGATCTGGAGAAATAACAGTACGGGAAGAAAAATTAACTCTTTTTCCAGCAAGGTTATGCCTTATTCTTCCCTCTTTACCTTTTATTCTTTCAGTAATAGTTTTTAAGGGTTGTCCAGATCTATGTCTTGCAGGAGGAATCTTTGTAATAGAATTATCAAAAAAGGTTGTGATGTGATATTGAAGCAGGTCCCATAAATCTTCAATAATAACTTCTGGAGCACCTGCATTTAAATTTTCCCAAAGTCTTTGATTAGCTCTTATTATATCTGATAATTTATGGGTTAAATCATCCTCACTTCTTTCTCCAGACTCTAAAGTAATAGAAGGTCTAACAGTTACAGGAGGAACTAACAATAGGGTTAAGATAGTCCATTCAGGCCTAAATATTTTAGGATCAATTCCAGCAAGTTTAGCTTCATTATCAGGAATTCTTACAAGTTTTTCCCTTATCTCAGTTGGAAAAAGCCTCCTCTTACCAACTCTAAAAGTTGTTGGCTTTTCTAACTTAACCTTTTCCTGTTCAGCCTGACAATAAGGGCATTTTTTTGTATCTTTAGCCCTCTTTAGTCTATCTTTAGCAGATTTATATTTTTCTAAATCTTTTTCTTTTATCATTAATCTATGGCATTCTGAACAAAAACATCTTAAAAATAATTCAACAACAGGGATATATTTTATATGCAAAATCGGTCTTGCTAATTCAATACTTCCCGGATGTCCAATACACTCTTTTAATCTTCCTCCACAAGTTCTACATCTAACTCCAGGATCAATTGCCCCTAATCTCAAATCCATCAATCCTCCATCAAC
>CAZGSA010000053.1:0-6518 GCA_964528215.1 Candidatus Woesearchaeota archaeon | reverse complement strand
CATATGCACCTTTACTGCCAGTATTTTGCATTGAAAATTTTAATATTCCTGGCCTACCTGGTAGAATTGTAACAGGATCTGTTCTTAAATCTTCAATAACAACCACATGTCCAAATGCTAACCTTTTTTCATTACTAAGATCTACTGCAGTAATATTTGCACTAAACAAAAAAATTATAATCAATAAACTGATGAATAAAATTATCTTTTTCATTTTCTCTTTTTATATTATGTATAAATTTTTCTCCTTTTTAAATCTTCTCTACTTATTCATATCTTAGAGCATCGACAGGTTTTAATTTGCTTGCTTGATAGCTTGGTAAAAATCCTGAAATAATCCCCATAAAACATGCAAAAATTAAACATCCAATAATAAGAATCGGGTTCATTGAAGCTCTCAACATATCAGACCCAATATAAATTGTGGCAATAAACTGAATCACCTTTGCAATTAATATTCCCAATCCAACCCCAATTAATCCTCCAATTAATCCTAGTATTCCTGCTTCAATAACAAAAATTAATAAAATATCTGAATTTCTAGCACCAACAGCTTTCATTGTTCCTATTTCTTTTTTTCTTTCTAAAACACTAGTATACATTGTATTTGCAATACCAATTCCTCCAACAAGAAGAGAGATCCCCCCAATACCAACTAGGAAGGCAGTTAAAATATTTAAAATACTTCCAAAAGTTGCTAAAAGTTCTTCTGGTGTTGAGACAGTAAAATCAATTGTTTTTTCATCAACATCTCTAAACTTCATTAATTTTTTTTCAGTTTCTTTTGCAACTTTATTAATATCTTCTCCAGTTTTAATTTGCACCCAGATAAAATCAACCCTCTCTCCTGAGTCATATAATTCTTTAAAATCCTCAAAAGAAATATAAACCTGCTGGTCATCTCCAGGATTTCCAACAGATTCTAAAATTCCAATAACTTCAAAATCAACATCATTTAGAACAATTATATCTCCGGTTTTAACCGGTTTATCAAATAAGTTTTTGTATTTATAATTATACCCCAGAATAATCTTTTTATTTTCATTTTCTTTCATTAATCTCCCGCCTTCTACTTTAAGACCCATCGTCTTAAAAACAAAATCCAAAGATTTTTTATCAGTAGGTAAACCCATTACATAATAATATCTCGGATTATACTCTTTAAATGCAATTTTTCCACTTCCCATTGTAAAATAAGTTAGTTGTTCAATACCCTTAATCTTTTCAACAACATCCACATCCTCAAGAGTCAGCTCAACAGCTCCCCCTGTTCCAGGAGCTCCTGCTTGCCCCTTTGGCTGAATAAAAAATTTATCTGTCCCTAATAATTCAAACTGTTCATTAACAAAATCATTTAAACCCAAAGAAAGACTTAGTAAAACAAAGATAGTTAAAATAGCTAAAAATATTCCTAAGACTGTTAATAAACTTCTTGTTTTTCTTTGAATTATGGTCCTAAATGCAATTCTAAAAAAATCTTCTCTCATTTTTTAATATCTTTTACAATCTTTAATTTAATTAATCTTAAACTTCTCTCATCTACCCTACTCTTGCCTATGCTCTCCCCCATTGAATTTTTATAAATTACTAATATTTTTTTATAAATCATCTTAACTTTCACATAACATCTTGTCTGTTATTAATATTATCATCCTCAACCTCTCAAAGCATCTACAGGCCTTAATTTACTTGCTTGATATGAGGGAATTACTCCAAATAATATTCCTATTAAAAATGAAAAACTTACTGAAACAATAATTAATAAAATAGAGATATTAACTGCAATAATTTGGCTTCCAAAAAAACTATTTGCAATAAATGAAACTAAAAGTGATAACCCAATACCAATTAAAACACCTATTGTTCCTCCAACTAATCCCAATAGGCCTGATTCAATTAAAAAAACACTCAAAATATCTGAATTTCTAGCACCGATTGCTTTCATTGTTCCAATTTCTTGTTTTCTTTCTAAAACACTAGTATACATTGTATTTGCAATACCAATTCCTCCAACAATCAGAGAAATCATTGCAATTCCAATCACAACAAGATTAATAGCTGAAAGAATACTATTCACTGATTCAAGAGCTTCTAAAGGGGTCTGAACAGAAAAATCTTCTTTGCCTTGTTCTAATCCTCTGTCTTTTCTCATTGCCTTTTCAATTCTTAAAGCAACATCTTCAATTTCCTTAGGATTTACCTGAACTACTAATAAATCATATTCATCTTCTATCTCTAGAAGATTTTTCATATCACTTTCTAGCATCAAAATAACTTCATTAAGAGTAAATGTTCCAGAGGATTTTAACTTACCAATAACTTCAAAATTCTTGCCTTGGATATTAATCACTTTTCCAATCCCAATTTCCTTGTCAAATTGTTCTTTTGTTCCAACATTACTTCCTAAAACAACTTTTCCAAAATCATTTGTTTTTAACAACCTCCCTTCTTTTACCCCTACTCCTAAAGATTCATAAATTAAATCCATGTATTCTGGGTTTTCAGAAATACTTCCAAGATATTTAAATTGAGTAATTTTATTATAATTTACAGTACCAACTCTTAATAATCTTGGAATTACATATTCAACACCTCTAACACCCTCTATAACCTTTATATCATGGCCATTTAGTTTTTCAACAACAGTGCTTCCAGGAGGGCCTAATCCAGTTCCTGCATTTTGAATAGTTAATTTATCTGTTGAAAGAGAACCAAATTGTCCTGTAACAGCAGTTTGTAATCCCTGCCCCAAACTTATCAGAGAGACAACTGCAGCAATTCCAATAAAAATTCCAAGCATGGTCAACCAACTTCTTAATTTTCTTCTCCTAAGATTATTTAAAGACAGCATAAAAAAATCTTTTAACATAATTTATTCACCATTTTTCTTTTATTATTATTTTATTATTCTTACTTAAATATTATCAAGAGGGCTTTTTATATTTTTAATTAAAGCATTTGACACTCTTAAATATATTTATGTAGTCTTTATATTAGAATGACCGAGCAGTTTTTGGATAATTTTTAAATCAGTTCCATTTTCTAGTAAATGTGTTGCAAATGAATGTCTTAAAGTATGGGGGCTTACTTTTTTCTTAATTCCTGCTTTTTTTGCAGAGTTTTTTACAATTTGTTGAATAGTTTTAGTTGTTAACTTTCCAGTTCTAGGGGATTGGAACAAAATTTCCCCTTCTACTAATTCTGAGTAATTGTATAACTCATTTTTAATAGAGCCTGGGATTTTAACAAACCTATCTTTTTTACCTTTAGCAAGTTTGATGTGGATTAAATTTTCTTCAAAGAGGATATCTTGTTTTTTTAAGTTAATTATTTCACTTACCCTTAAGTCACAACCATAAAGAAGCTTAAGAATTAACTTATGTTTAGGATTTTTTATAACAGAGATTATATCTTTTATTTCCTTAGGATTCAATATATCTGGAATAGTTTTATTACGTTTAGGTTTTGGAATATTTATTTTCTGATTTAATATATTTTCAAAAAAGAATTTTATTGCAAATAAGTCCCTTGAAACAGTAGAAGGATTTTTTGTTTTTAAAAGATTTTCAATATAATCTTTAAAATTTTTTTCATTTAAACCTTTTTCTCCAGAAGACTCTAAAAATTTTTCAACAGAGTATATATAGCCTTTAATTGTTTTATCAGAGAAATTTCTCAATCTTAGTTCTTGTTTTAGTTTATTTGTTAATCCAGCATACATTCAATAATAAAATTTTATTTCCTTAAATAATTTTCTCTTTCCATATCCTATTAGCATGTTTAAAGAAATAAACTTCGTTAAACATCTTGTTATATTCAATATTATTTTTGCCCCTTAGTAAGTTTTACAAAGTTTTAACATTTATTTAAAATTATGTTCAAAGGTTTCGTATTATCAGAATCATTAAAAAATCCTGTCATTTTAAATGGCTTTGAAGTAATCAGGGTTATTGTAGAACATCATCCAGAGTTTGAGGGCGAACCAAAAATTTGTCATGACTTCAAATTAAAAATTGATGATGATAAAATTGTTGAAGTCTGTAATAAAATTTCTAAAGAGATTAAAGAAGAATGGTACGCCCATTTTTGGAATGATGATATTCTCTACGTTGTTCTTCCAGACAAAGTCTTTAAAATGCCGAGAGAAGATGGTGATTGGAAATCTCCTGAATATCAAGAATGTATAAAGTATGCTATCCAACATAACGTTGAACAGAGATATATGAAGGATTTTTTAATTGAAGATTAGAACAGGGCAAAAATAATACTCTGAAATTTCCCTTCGGGACGTTGCACTAAATTTCAGCCCTACGGGGAATATAACAAGGATTATGAGGTTACGAAGTCTTGCAGACTTCTCCACCCAAATTCGCCTACAGCGAACTTCTCATAATCCTGATGTTAAGTCGAATAAAAACAGTGATTTTTCCCACCCAGATACTGCTCGCTATTTTGAATATATTTATATAATTTTAATTACATAATTCATTATGTTAAAATATTATTCAAAAAACATTTTTTATAGTTTTATGGGATTAAATCTTATTTTTGCATTTTGGTTGGTTATTGGTGGATGTGGACTAAGTGGTACTTGTACTACTTTAAGATATCTAATTTCTTTCTCTTTAATATTTATGATTTGCATCTTCCCAATAATTATTATAACATTACAAGAAAAATACAATAAAAAAATTGGATATGCAATAATATTCTCAATTATCATAAATTTAATTGGTGGAATATATCTCAGTTATTTAGCAATTAGTGAAATTAAGTATTGTTTATACTATAATTCTCCATCAGTAAGTTTCATTTCATGTATCACTGATTTTGGATTTGAAACAATGGGAATTATTTTACTTTTCATAATTCTTTTTTATATACATGTTAATATTAAAATATTGATAAATGCTTTTAAAGAAAATAGCTCGCTTATTTAATTAGTTCCCACCCTAAAAAGCAATTTTTACTCTGCAGGATTTTTCAGCTTTTCAAAATATTATACTAAATCTCACTTACTCACAATCTTCCCATCTCTTAACCTATAAATCTTATCAGCATGTTTAGCAACATTCATATTATGGGTCACTAAAATAATTGTTTTTCCTTGTTTACTAAACTTTTCAAACATTTTTGCAACTTCTTCTCCTCTTTTTGAATCTAAATTTCCAGTAGGCTCATCTGCTAAGATTACTTCAGGGTCATTTGCCAAGGCCCTTGAAACAGCAACTCTTTGTCTTTCTCCACCACTTAGTTGTTGAGGCAGATGGTCTAATCTGTGCCCTAGTCCAATCTCTGTTAATAGTTTTATAGCTCTTTCTTTTCTGATTTCTAAAGGAATTCTTTGAAAAACCATTGGAAGCATAACATTTTCTAATGCAGTTAATGTAGGTATTAAATTAAAAGTCTGAAAAACAAAACCTATCTTTCTCCCCCTTATCTGAGCTAAATCAGATTCTTTTAATTTTTCTATATTAATATTATCTAAAAAAATATCCCCCTTAGTAGCAATATCCAAAGCACCAACCATATTCATCATTGTTGATTTCCCGCTTCCAGAAGGACCAACAATTGCAACAAAATCACCCTTATTAATAGTAATATCTACGCCATCTACTGCTTTAACATATTCATCTCCAAGATGATAATATTTAGCAACTTTTTTTAGTTTAATTATTTCCTGATTTTTTTTCATTTTTATCTACTCTTCTTTTGAATTATAACTTTAATACTCTTTCTATATAACTTATCATTTTATATGTCTAAAATTGATAACCCCATAATTTATTATGGGGCTTGACTAAAGATACTGTTATCAATTTTGGAGCATCCTAAAAACAAGGGGCTATCACAAACTCCACCTTAAAAGGTGGGGTGCTCCATTGTTTTTTTGATAATCTTAATGTCTTTTTTAATTTAATCCAGTTCTAATCTTATTTTTTTGATTTTTAATCATATACTATTTATAATAAAAAATAAGTATTTATAATTATAGTTGTTTTAACAACTTTTCAATTTCTTCTAAACTCTTAATCTTATTCAACTTTTCCCTTATCTTTTTACTTCCATGAATTCCTTTTGTAAACTCAATAGCCTTTTGCTTTGCATCAGAAATCGAAAAAATTTTATATTTTATAGTTAATTTAACATACTTAAAAAAATCAATAATCTTTTCTTCTTTTGTCTGGGTAATATTTTTATTATTGTTTAGATATTCATTTATCTGCCTAAAAATAAATGGATTTCCAATTGCAGCTCTCCCAATCATAACATAATTGCAACCAGTTTCATTAAACATTTTTTTACAACTCTCTCCATCAATCACATCTCCATTTCCAATAACAGGAATCTTAACAGCCTGTTTAACCTCTCTAATCACATTCCAATCAGCCTTACCACTATAACCTTGTTCAACACTTCTTGCATGAACAATAATAGCAGATGCTCCTGCATCCTCACATACTCTTGCAATCTCAACAGCATTTTCTCTTATTTCAAATCCTTTTCTAATCTTAACA
>CAZGSA010000052.1:0-6581 GCA_964528215.1 Candidatus Woesearchaeota archaeon | reverse complement strand
TGATTACTGATAAATTACAAGTTTTACCGTCGATAAAACGGGCAACCTTTATTAACCATAGTCAATTTATTATAATATAAAATATCACAAAAAATGTGATTATTGAAAGGAGGCATAAAGATGACAAAGCCAGTTAAAAAAGATAAGAAACCAGAGGATAAAAAACCTGAACAGGAACAGCTGAAGAGTAAACTTGGATTCAAAAAATATGACAAGGCAACTAAAGACAAGGTTATTGAATTACATAAAACAGGTCTTAAGCCTAAAGAGATTGTAGAAGAACTAAGCAAGGCACAAGATTCCTATCCAAAGGTTAAGTGTGTTCGAAGGTGGATATATCAATTCGAGCGACACTAATTATTTTTTTGGCAGTTCATCTTCTAAGTAAAATACTTAAGATTTTATGGTCCAATACTCTTAACATTCCTGGGTAAAATATATGTAATGATTCGTAAACTGAATAATATTTCCTCTTGGGTGTCCATTCTCCAAGAGAAATCTTCTTGTTTCCCTTTCCTATTTGAGTTATTATTGCCTCTGGAGTCGGACTCCAATACTGTTTAAATTTTATATTGTATTTGTCTAGAAGTTTATTTGATGCTCTATTCTCTTTGGTCGATTTTACTACCTTAAACAATCTATTACCTTTTTCATCATAAAGATTTAGTTGATTCTTACATGGAATTTTAGGAGCAATATATTTTCTGTTTAAAATGTAATCTAAAAAATCTCTATCAAAATAATGATTTAATCTCTTCTTTGAAGGATTCTCAAGAAAGTATATGTAAAAACGAGTATAATATTTTAAAAT
Organism: Candidatus Woesearchaeota archaeon; assembly: GCA_964528215.1. Taxonomy (GTDB): domain Archaea; phylum Nanobdellota; class Nanobdellia; order Pacearchaeales; family GW2011-AR1; genus ARS1285. The sequence goes on along the minus strand of CAZGSA010000052.1, from coordinate 5,770 downwards.
AGCTTCTAAAAAATCAATCGAATGGTATTCTTTATAGAGTTCTTTTTTTACTGGTTCTGGAAGGAATAATAATTCTAATATGGCTTTTTCTTTATTAGTAAACTTAATTCCCATATGAATTTTGCAGTAATAATAAAACGGTTCAAAGTTGAACATATATGTTCTGAAGGTCTTTAATGGTTTTTGGCTTATTTTCTTTCTTTTCTTGGCCCATTCATGAGGGATTACGAAATTTGTTCTAGTCCATATCCCATAACACTTAGTTATTGTATTATTATTAAGTTTCTTTTTTATTCCCTTTTCTCTAGATTTAATGTTTTTATCATATTCTTCTGGATTAACTTGTTTAAAGACGCTTGTTGAATTGTGGCTTTTTAAGAAGAACATCCAAGCAAGTTCTCTACATTCATTCCCATCTTTATGATTAATCCCTCGAATTAAATCTACCGCTAAGTTTTTTAATTCTTCTTTTGTTTTTCCTTTCTCTATTCCCTTTATTCTGATTGTCATTTGTTATTTAGTTTATGTTATTTACTAACTCAATAATTATTAATAAACCTTTTTATTATAATTATTATAAAAATGAAACAAAAAATAATTTGCCCAATATGCCAGTACCAATGGATACCACGAATTCCAAAGGAACAAGTTAAGGCTTGCCCACGATGTAAGAACTATTTAGACAAACCTAAAAAGAGGAGTAAAAAATGCAAGAAGAAGTAATAAAACAAATTGAAAAAATCACTCAGGAATCTCTAAAGAGAAACAGGGAGATACTGGAGGATCTAGAAAAAAACGGGGGCGAAAAAGATGACAGTAGTATTTCTAACTAAGAATCGAATATTCACCAAAACTGAAAGGAGGTTTAAGAAAATGCCAAAGAGATATGCCTACGAGGTTAAGCTGTGTTGCTTTGCTCTTAAGAAGATGGGTGTTTCTGTAACAAAGATTTCTGAAATCTTTCACGGAAGACCCAACAAGAAAGCAGTTAGAAGATTTTGTAAGGAATTGGAAGCTAAGTTCAATTCAGGAATCCAGGTAAGTGTACAGCCACAGATGGAACAAGTACCGCAGGTTTTAGTTAGACACTAAAGTCGCTGGTGCAATTTTTTTTATTCCACCTCTGAAGGTTCGAGCTATTTGGAAAAAGGAAAATGGAAAACAAAACAGATTATTTCAAACTAATAAAAGAAAAACTAGGAATGGAGCAGGTGCTTAATCATTATGGGCACTTTAAGGATTCAACACAAAAATTTCCTTGCCCATTTCATCCAGATGTAGCTCCAAATGACTTTAGCGTTACTAATGACGAGATTGGAAAATGCTGGAGCAGTAACTGCGGAAAGTGGGGCGACATTTACGATATAATTCAGGCAAAGGAAAATTGCTCTAAGTTTGAGGCATTAAAGAAAGTAGCAGAAATGGCAGGAGTACAGATTCAATTTGATAATAAGTCAAAAGAAGAACTGGAAAAGTTAGCACGATTAAAAGAACAGCAAAAGCGAAGAATTGATGTTTTAACTGCTGCAGCAGAAATCTTTCATCAAAATCTTAATCAGGAAAAAAGAGAAAAACTAAAACAGGAACGTGGCTGGACAGATGAAACTATTAATAACTTTAAAATTGGATTTTCTGTTTCTGGGATAAAACAGAGGCTGATTTCAAGAGGCTTTTCTGAATCTGATATTATTGGAGGATTAGTTTCTGAAAAAGGTTATGAGTATTATCAAAATAGATTAATGTTTCCCTATATCAGGAATGGGAAGGTTGTTTATGTTATTGGTAGGGAAACAGAAGAAACCCCTCAAGATGATTTAATGAAAGGTAAATATATTAAATTGAAAAAAGATTATTTGCCGAATGTTATTTTTAATGCGGACAGCTTAAACAAAACTCAAGAATTATTTATTAGTGAAGGAGTGGCAGATTGCATTTCTGTTTATGAGGCAGGATTTTCTTGTATTTCTCCTGTGACTGTTCGGTTCAAAAAAGAAGATTTTCTAGAGCTATTGAAGTATGCTAAGAACAAAGAAGTCTTTATAGCAAATGATAATGAAGTTGGGAACGAAGGAATGAAAGGTGCGGTTGAAACTGCTAAATATTTGTTTGAGAACGGAGTTTCTAATGTTCAAATAATCACTATTCCGAAGCCAGAGAATTTAGATAAGATTGATATGTGCGATTATCTTAAGGATAAAGAAGATAAAAAATCTGCTGTAAAAGAATTAATTAATAATCACTCTAACCATATTTTAGATTTTCTGATAGACAATATAAAAAACAAAACTGATTTTAATTCTATTAATGAAGTTCTGGATTTAATGGCTTCAAATGATTCTGCTATTTTAGACCCTTTTCTTAATAGCCTAAAGAAAAAATCTGGAATCACAACAAGAAGTGCTATTAAAAAAATTAGAAAAATAAAAGAGCAATTTAAAAAGCAACAGGCAGAGCAACAGCAGAAAGAAGTTCCAGAAGTACAAGGAGATACTAAAATAACAAAAGAGTATTCTGATGAAAAAGATGTTTATCTGGGAATTAAAAAATTCAACAATCCAACTAAACTTTATACTCCTAAAGATAATGTTGTATACACTCATAAAATTTATGGACTAAAAAACGATGCTTCTTATTTTGATACTGATTATGATTTGTATAAGGCATTTGTTGCTGTGGGAAATGATCCTATTTTTATTTCTTCAAGTAAGTATGATAAAATTGAAGCTGGAGAGACAACAGTTTATTTAGTTCCATTAGAGGAAAAAGAAGTTGAAAATATTTTAATGGATATGGCTAAAGCAAGATTCTTGTACGAGTTTGCTGCAATGCATTTGAAGATAAGTACTAAAGATACAGAACCAAGCGAATTAATAGAAAAAATTATTTTAAGACACAAGAAACATACTCCTCCAATATTCTTTAAGAAAACTCTGGCAATTCCGAAAGAGGAATTAAAAAATGTGAAAGATTATTATGAATTAATTAGAAAATGTGTTGCTTCTGGAGTTGAAGGCGACCCAAACATAGACGATTTTTATATTAGTCAAATTCCAGAACCTAACCCTGAAAGAATATCTCCATTTGCATATATGAAGACTGCAAATCATGGATTAAATATAACTAACTCCTCTGTTGGAAAAACCACAAAGGGTATGATTGTTACAGGAGAGCCAGTTGTTTCTGATTTCTCTTCTGCAAACTTATTGGGATTTGCAACAGCCGAGAAAAAGATTAGAGGAAAATTAGACGGTAGAACAAGAGCAACTATTCTTGATGAGATGCAGGAGATCAAGGACGAGGAAGTTCTTGGAAGATTATTAACTTACATGGCTCAGGGTGAGTGTCAAATATCAAAAGGATTAGGGGTGAGGTGCAGAGGACATAGTGTTTTAGTTTTTCAGGGAAATCCAAAATCAGCTGGGAAAGATATTGATAACAAGATTGTAGAATTATTTGGTTTTGTCAGGCAGTTCAGAGATTTCCTAACAAAAATATCAACTAACACCAGAGCATTATCCAAAAGAATTGGCGAGGTTAATGTTGGATTAAATTATAAAACAATTACGGGAGAGGGGGTTAGCGAAACAGAATTTGAAAAAGGACAGCAGATAATTCGAACAATCGCAGAATCATCAAAAGATGGTTTTACTAATCTATTAAAAAATCCTAAAGTTGATAAATGGATTACAAAATCTCATAGCAAGGAATACTGCGACAGAATTGATGCTATCATCAAAGAGTGTGAAGATTATTTAACTAAGGAATTTCTGGAAGGCCAAAAAATAAATTACAGGGGAGTACGGGGAGGGGCTATCAGGAGAGCGTGGCTTAAAGTTGGTTTGTCTAAGTTTTTTAATAACAGAAATTTGTCGGACGAAGATATAGATGAGATTCTGGAATCTGCACAGGATTTTTTCAACACACTTTTAGCTAAAAACCTTAAGAGTTGTGCGACTATTGTTAAGTCTATTTCTTCTGAAGAAGTTTATGGGCCTATTCTTGAGATGAATCTACAGAATTTAAGACCAATATATGCAAAAATAATGTTCTTTAGTTTGTTTGAGTATAAACTGAATTCCACAACCGAAGATAAGATTATCCATATAAACCAATTAGAAGAGAGTTTTAAAGGAATAAGAGAAAATCTGGATGTTGGCAGAAAATACGAGTACTTTTCCCGTATAAAAGAGCCGTTTGAGCAGCAGTTAGGGCATTTAAGATTCCATTTAGGTGAATTCGGCTTGGATTATGATAAATCACTGAATTCCTTTATTATTGAGAATACAGCTAAATTTTCAACAATTTTGGAGGTCTATAAAAAATGGAAGGTCAAACAGGTACAATAGGTACAATTGGTACAATCAGTCAAATAAGTCCATTTGGTCAAATAAGTCCAATTAATGAAAAATATAGATATAATTGTAAAAATAGTGTATTTTGTTCTAATTGTACTTTGTGTACTCATTGTACTTCTTGTTTTTTGAAAATATCATATTCCTGGAAATGTCAGATGGTATGCTTGGGTTGTTGTCATCTTCCCAGCTTCCTGCTGTCTGGCATTTCTGGGTTCAAAGAAGTGAAAGGAGGTGGAAATTAATATGGAAGATGAAAAAATGTTTGAGGTAATTGAAGCTATTGAGGATTTAATCGATGATTGTGATTTAACAAGCATAGAGCTTTTGGGAATCTTCGAAGTCATGAAAGACAATATTCACAAAAGCTGCATATGTAATGATTGTGCAAGAAAGCTATATGGAGAGAACAATGAACAAACAACAAATAATGGCTAAATATGCTAAGTTAGCAGTTAAGGAATTATATGGAATTGAAGATTTAATAATTGAATTTCCGTTTTATTTAACAGAAGGATTTAGAGTTTTCAATGGAGAATGCACTTATAGCATGGACAAGACAATAAGGTTTAATGGAAAGATTTTTCAGAAAGATGACCTCTGGAATATGGCTTGGTATTTGATACTTCACGAGATAACGCATATTAAAATTCTAGGACACTCAAAAGAATTCTGGTTGGAGTTAAAAAATAATTTTGAAAAGACTTTTGAATTAAGAGAACAATTTTATCAGGAATCTGGTTTGAATGGAGACAGCTATCAGGATACAGATTATGAAGTTTATCACGATGATAACTTAGAAGAGATTCCTGCTAATTATGAAATAGTGCGAGATGAAGAAGGCTTGGAGCATGAAGACATTTATTTTGATATTTACAAAATGCCTGGGATGTGGAAAGATTAATTAAAAACATTATCAACTGTTTGCTTTTTTAATTGTTTACTTAGGTGTTTGTAAATCCCAGTAGACGCCAATGATTTATGTCTTAATAGTTCTTGAACTTTCCCCAGGTCCCCTGTTTTTTCGTAGATGTGGGTTCCAAAAGTATGGCGAAACGAATGAGGATGAATTGATTTTTTTATTCCTACTTTTTTAACATAGTGTTTTACTAATTGCCATACTCTTTGTTTTGTTAATGGAATAATCTTTTCATTGTCAGTTTTATATCTGCACCACGATTCTAAAAAAGGTTTTAATAATTTTGGAATTGGCTGATTAGCTTCTTGTCGTGTCTTTGTTATCTCAGCACGAATCTTAATTACATCTTCTTTGAAATTAATATCTCTCTTTTCAATGTTAATCATTTCGGAAACACGCATGCCAGTATAATATAATAACTTAAGAACTAGCTCATCTCTCTGAGATTCTGCTGCACCAAATAGTTTTTTTACTTCGTCTTCTGTTAATGTGTCTTGGA
>CAZGSA010000051.1:0-6634 GCA_964528215.1 Candidatus Woesearchaeota archaeon | reverse complement strand
GTTTCTAAAGCACTTAAAAAAGTTTTTCAAGATTTTTCATTAATACCAAGTTTTTTTATGCTTGCGCCTGAAACAAATGAAGATACAACTTCTTATACTATTTTTATTGAGACCGCAAGACCTATTAATAAAAGAGTAAGTTTAGATTTAGATTCAATTCTTCAAGAGAATTATCATTATAAGTATTGTAGAAAGTTGGGACAATTAGGAAATCCAGGAATTTTCTTAATTAATCCAGATCAGAGCAAAACTGCTTCAGATGTTTATTTAGATGAAAGCCAAAAAAAAGGGAAAAAGATAGGAAATGTTAAACCATCTACATTAAGTTCACAAGTAGGATGGTCAAGAATATTTAACGGAAGATTTATAAACTAAAAATTGTTATATTTTTTATTAAAAGAGGATAAGATGGCTAAAGATAATAAATTATTATGGTTTAAGATAGTTGCTTGGTTTGGAGCTATATATCACATAATCTTGGGATTGATTGGAACTTTTGCTCCGAACAACATAGTAATCAGTGTTGCTGAAGCAACATATAGGGTAGCAATAACCTCAAGTTCACAATTCTTTTATCTAGCTAAGTTTTTATCAGCATATATGATTGCCTTTGGTTTTATGTTAGCATTATTAGCCTATAATCCAAAAAAATTCAGGATTTTTATATGGCCTGCAGTAGCATTATTTGCTATAAGAATTTTTGATAGATTAGCATTCTTCAAATTATTAAATGAAGCCTTTGGTAGTACGATGGGAAGTAATTTAATAACAGTATCTGTTGCTGCAATCATGGGATTATTATTGATTTTATTGAGACCTGCTGAAAAATAATGAAACTACTTTAGATAACTTTATAATCAACTATTCTTTTCTATTTTTATGAAAATAACTTTAATTCAACCTAGAGGACCAATGTATAGATATGGGTCTGGAGTATTTAAAAAACCTGTAAGATATGCTCCATTAACACTAACAACTTTAGCTTCACTAGTTCCGGAAGGTTTAGAAGCAAAACTTGAATTAATTGATGAAGGAGTTGAGCAATTTAAAATTCCTAAAGATAATCCTGATTTAGTTGGAATTAGTGCAATTACAGGACATGCTATAAGAGCATATAAAATTTCAGATTATTTTAGATCGAGAAATGTTCCAGTAGTTCTAGGAGGAGTTCATCCAACTCTAATGCCAGAAGAAGCAAAACAGCATGCAGATTCAGTTGTTACAGGATTTGCAGAAGAATCCTGGCCTCAATTATTGAGAGATTTTCAGAAAGGAGAAATGAAGGAATTTTATCATCAATCAAGAGAAATCTCTTTAGAAAATTTGCCTAATCCGAGAAGGGAGTTGTTAGAAAAAAAAGGTTATGTTACTCTTCATAGTGTTCAAGCAACAAGGGGATGTTATAATCATTGTGATTTTTGTGTAACCCCGATTGTTTGTCAAGGAAAGATGTATTTTAGACCTGTTGAAGAAGTTGTTGAAGAAATTGAGTCTATAAATGGAAGAGATATGCTTTTTGTGGATGTAAGTCCTATTGAGGACAGAGATTATGCAATGAAGTTATATAGTGCAATGATTCCCCTTAAAAAAAGGTGGATGAGTCCTTGCACAATGAGAATTGCAAACGATCCAGAATTATTAAGAGTTGCATCTGAAAGTGGTTGTAAAGGTTTATTATTGGGCTTAGAGTCAGTATGTGAGAATAGTTTGAAGAAGATGCATAAAAATTTTAATTCTTTAAAAGATTATAAAGATCAAGTTAAAAGACTTCATGACCATGGAATTGCAATTAATGGTTGTTTTGTTTTTGGTTCAGATGAAGATGATAAAGATGTTTTTAAAAGAACAGTTGATTTTGTGCAAGAAAATAATATTGATTTGCCAAGATATACCGTTTACACTCCTTTTCCTGGAACCCCGCTCTACAAAAGATTTAATCGTGAAGGGAGAATCTTAACAAATAATTGGTCAATGTATGATGCACAACATGTTGTTATTCAACCAAAAAATATGTCTCCACAAGAATTACAAGAAGGTCATCGCTGGGCTTGGAAACAAACATATTCTGTTCCAAATATATTTAAAAGGATGATTGGTTCAAGGATACTTCCTCAGGTTGTTGTACCTGCAAATCTCGCATATCATTTTTATGCAAATAGACTTCCCACATTTACAGAAGAGAGAATGAATCAAATCGATATGGAGGGATTAGAATGATGGAACTTAAATATCCTCCACTGGAAATGCCTTGGGGAAAAAGAGATATTCCTCATGCAATTATAGAAGTAAATCAACATTGTAATATTAGATGTAAGGGTTGTTATAAAAATAAGTTTATAATTAGAAAGAGCATAGCTGAACTAAAAAAAGAAGTAGATCTTGCTATCTCCCGAAGAAACCTCTCAAGTATCTCTTTTGCAGGAGGGGAGCCAATGTTATATTCGGAGCTTCCTGAAATAATTTCTTATGTAAGAAATAAAGGAATAAGAACAATTCTTGTCACTAATGGAACTCTCTTAAATGAAAAAATAATAAAGAATTATAAATCTGCTGGATTAAATAGAATTGTTTTACATATAGACAAAAATCAAAATGGGCGTCCAGATATTTCTAGTTCCAAGATAACAAAAGAATCTGAATTAAATAACTTAAGAAAAAGTAAAGTTCAATTATGTGATAAGTATGGGATAGATTCTATGTTAGCTCTGACACTTTATAGAGATAATCTTGATGAATTTCAAAAAGTTATAAAACTTGCAGAGAAATTACCTTTCTCTATGAATTCTTTTTTGATTACATTATATTCTTCAATTGTTGATTATAACACAACTGAATCAAAAGCAGATTTGACAAACAAAGAATCTTATGGGTTTATGAGAAATAAAGAAGGAGCACTTCCAGTTTTTTATGTACCCTCACAGTTCAATAATGAGGAGTTAAGATGGTTATTTTATCATAGTGCAATTACAAAAGATAAAACAGGAAAAGTAAGAAAGATTTACTTTCATCCAAAACATAAGGGAATATTATCTTTCTTTGTGAAATTTCCTAGAAAAATTAAAGGAAAATACACCTTTGATGAGCCAAGAACAAAAAAACAAGCGTATCTGGGTTTAATTCTTTATTCTATCTTTTCAATGTCTCCAAGAACATTCTTCAAAGTTTCAAAATTTCTTTTTCATTCTTTTAAAAATAAAAATATTAAAATGCTAAGTTTTGTTTTTCAATCTACTCCAACTCTCAAATCAGATGGCACTTTTGATCCTTGCAAAAATTGCCCAGATGCTACAGTGAGAAATGGAAGATTAATGCCTGTATGTTTAGCAGATAGGATTTCCCCAATAAAAAGAAAATGAAAACAACATTTATTTTACCCAGTGTAGGAAAAGTCCAAGGACAAAAATACATAAAGTCATGGCAAATGTATCCTCTGAATCTTGCAGTACTTGCAGGATTAACTCCTAAAGATGTAGAAGTGAGATTTGTAGATGATAGATTAGAGAAAATTCCCTATGACGAACAAACAGATTTTGTTGCAATGAGTGTAGAAACTTATAATGCAAGGAGGACTTATGATATAGCCTCACAATTTAGGGAAAGAGGTGTCCCAGTAGTTCTTGGAGGAATTCATGCCTCTTTAGCTCCTGAAGAAGTTATGGAAAACAGCGATGCTGTTGTTATTGGAGATGCTGAACCTGTATGGGAGCAAGTTATCAGAGATTTTAGTAAAGATTCACTACAGAAAGCATATCACATACAACCTAGAATAGGAAAATTGCCTCATGTCCAACCAAGAAGAGATTTATTTGATATGAAAAAATATTTACCTGCAGGATTAGTTGAGACTGGGAGAGGATGTTTGTTCGGATGTGATTTTTGTTCTATTGCAGGGTCTTACCATGGGTCATATAGAACTAAGACAATAGATGATATTGTTACAGATATAGAAAGTACTAAGCAAAGGAATATTTATTTTGTAGATGATAATTTTATTGCTCAATTCTCTAGAACAAAAGAACTGTGTGATGCAATAGCGCCTTTGAGGAAAAAATGGATGAGCCAAGGGAGTATTAATATGGCTAATGATAGAGAATTACTCAGAGATTTAGAAAGAAGTGGATGTGTTAATATGTTAATTGGGTTTGAATCATTAAATGAAGAAACATTAAAAGCAATGGGTAAGACCTGGAGTATTGCAAAAAGGGATTATGGGGTGGCCATACAAAAACTTAGGGATCATGGGGTTAGCATATATGGAACATTTGTCTTTGGTTATGATAGTGATACAAAAGATGATTTTAAGAGGACAGTTGATTTTGCAGTAGAACATAAATTAGCATTAGCCGCATTTAATCACCTCGTCCCATTTCCAGGAACTCCCCTATACAAAAGATTGGAGGAACAAGGAAGACTTACTTATGATAAATGGTGGTTAGAACAAGGGGTAAGATTTGGGGAAGTAGTATATCAACCTAAGAATATGTCTTCAGAAGAATTAGCATATAATTGTTTTGAGGCCAGGAAGGAGTTTTATAGTTTTGGCTCAGTATTCCATAGAATGCAAGACCTAAAAGCCAATTTAAAAGATTTCAGCAATGCAGCTTATTTCTTTTGGGTAAATTTATTTTCTGGAAGAGAGGTGAAAAGAAGACAAGGATGGCCGATTGGAGAGATAATTGAACCATCTGAATTATATGGGGTAGATAAGGAATAAAATGACAATTTGTAAAATTAGTTTAGCAGAAGAATCGGATGAAGAGTTATTGAGAAATTGTTTGAGAAGTAATGAAATGCCTGGTACTATCTCAGTTGCTTTTGAATCTGAACCTAATTTTTTTGATGCAATAAATATTCAGGGAACTAAAACACAAGTTGTTGTAGGAAAAACTGAAAATAATAAAGTTATCGGTTTTGGTACAAGGGCTATTAGACCGGTTTATGTAAATGGAGAAGTTATAGATGTAGGATATTTATCAGGATTAAGAGTTAATCCAGAATTTAGAAATAATTCTTTTCTTGCAAGAGGATATAAATTCTTTAGAGAGTTAGATTCTGATGGAAAAGTTCCTTTTTATTTGACAACTATAATTGAAGATAATGTTGTTGCAAGAAGAATTTTAGAGAGCGGTAGAGCAAGTTTGCCAAATTATATTCCTATAGATAGACTTTCAACCTTTATTATAAAAACAGGAAAAAGAGAAAGCGGAAAAGTTCATGAGGTAGTTAAAGGTAATGAAGTAAGATTAGAAGAAATTGTAGGTTTTATGAATGAGCATGGAAGAGATAAACAATTTTTCCCTTACTATGATGAATCTGATTTTGGTACTGGAAGACTAAGAGGTTTAAATCAATGCGACTTTTATGTTGCGATTGAAGGTGATGAAATTTTAGGAGTTGTTGCTAAGTGGGACCAAGAATCATTTAAACAAACAAGAGTAACTGGTTATGATTGGAGAATGCAAGTCGCAAGACCCTTAATTAATTTATCATCTAGGTTTTCAAACATACCAAAATTACCTAAAGAAGGAGAATTATTACATTATTTTTATGCCTCTTTTCCAGTCATTAGAGAAAATGATCCTACTATTTTAAGTTCCTTGTTAAATGAAGTTGCATCTGATCCACAAAACAGAGGTTATGATTATTTTACTTTAGGATTAACAGAAAATGATAATCTTAGAGAAGCTATTAAACCATTTCATCCAAGAGTTTATCCCTCAATTGTTTATCTAGTTTCTTTTGACAAATCAAAAGAAGACTTAAAATATTTAAATGGAAGAACTCCATATCTGGAAGTAGGGACTTTATAAAATGACAGCCATAAAATCATTAGATGGAGAGATTATTAGTATTGGTTCTATTTCAGATAGAGAAATTAGTGATATGTATGAATTAATGTCCTCTTATTATGATAATGTAAACAGAACTACATTTCAAAAAGATTTATCTGAAAAAAGAGATGTAATTTTATTAAGAGATTCAAACGAAGGAAAAATAAAAGGATTTTCTACACTAATGTTATTAGAGCAAGCAATTAAAGGAGATTCAATTACTGCTTTGTTTTCTGGAGATACAATTATTGATAAGGAATATTGGGGAACTAACGAGTTGCCTAAATGGTGGGGAAGATATGCCTTTTCTTTGATTGATGAAATGCCAGATAGAGAACTTTATTGGTTTTTGATGTCTAAGGGCTACAAGACTTATAGATTCTTACCTGTATTTTTTAATGAGTTTTATCCTAGAAGAGGTGCTGAATTTCCTGAAAGAGAAAAAAGAATTTTAAATGCCTTTGCTTCGTCAAAGTTTCCTGAACATTATAATTCAGAAACAGGAGTAATAAGTTTTTGGGGAGAAAAAGACCATTTAAAACAAGGAGTTGCAGACATTGATGAATCAAGAATGAAGAATCCAGATATTCAATATTTTGTTAAGAGGAATCCTGGTTGGGAGCGAGGAGATGAGTTAGCTTGTTTAATAAGATTAACAAAAGATAACTTTAATAGAATGGGGCATAAGGTTATACAGGGATAAACTAATCTTCTTTTCATAACATTGCATTATAATCTATTATTTTGCTTAAAACAGCTCCAAATTAAGCCATATAAGCTCCATAGAAATCACTTTTTATCTT
>CAZGSA010000050.1:0-7111 GCA_964528215.1 Candidatus Woesearchaeota archaeon | reverse complement strand
TTTGATTTTGTAAATCATTTCAGGTGGTGACAAATGTGTGTGGGCAACACACTTTTCTAACAGATTTTAGAACTATTAATTTACTCAATCTTAACAATATACTTTCCAACACCTTTTTTAAAATCAATTATCTTTCTCCAAGTAGCTTTAGGATATTTTTTTATTAAATTTTCCACAAGATTCCATTTTTTTTCTAATCCTAAATTTACTCCACCAACCATTGCAAAAGAGAGTTCTATTATCATCTTCTAAAATTTAACCTCTTTTTAAAAAAGGACAATTTTCTTTATATATAAAACTGCATATAAAAGCATATTTTTTAAAGCAATTTTATTTAAAAATAAGAAATCTAAAAAGTGGTTACAAGTAATTTAAAAGTAGTAAGAGGATTTTTTTAATTTAAATTATGCAGACTATATCTTGCATTATTAAAATGTTTATAAAACAAGAGAAATACCTTTTTTATGGCTAAAAAAAGTATTTATGAAAAAAGAGATATTGTTCTTGGTTTTGATGAAACAAACAATGGTTTAAACTTAGACTCTAAAAACCCACACCACAAAACCTCAATGATAATCACAGGGTATTTAGGAAACAGTTTAAAAAAAAACAAAAATTATGAGGGCTCAAGATATGAACATAAGGGTTTTGCATTTAGTAGAAAAGAGGATACAAAAGAAATTTTAAGAAGAGGCAAGATATTTTTATATGACAACTCCCATTTTTTTTATACATCTCTTTCAAAAGAAGATTATTCTCCAGAGAAAGCAGTAGATTTAAGGGCAGACCCTATTATTCTTTTAACTCTTAAATTTATTTTATCCTATGGGTTAGAACCCTCTAATACTCAATTAATAATCTATCAGATAGAGGGTATTGAAAGATCAAAAAAAATAGGGAAATCAATTGAAAAAAAATTTAAAAAATTAAAATTAAATATTCCCTTTAGATTTATTAAAGGTGCTGAGCTAAATAAAATTCCCGTAAGAAAAGCCGATAGGGCAGGATATTGGATTTCCGCATTACACTTTTTAGGAAAAAATCATAAATGGTCTTACAAACACAGAAGAGTTTCAATGACTAGTTTAGAAAAATTAGCAATAGAATTTTTAGATATGCAAGAAAAAGACTATCCAGAACCATAGAAATACTTTTAAAACTTTCTTAGTAATTAATAACACAGAAAATAGGTTATTTACATGGAAATTTACTCTCATTCAAAATTATCTACATTTGAACAATGCCCCTTGAAATACAAATTCAGGTATATTGATAAAATAAAGCCAGAGATAAAACAAACTATTGAAGGATTTCTAGGAAACAAAGTTCATGATGTTTTAGAATGGATTTATATTGAGGCAGCAAAAGGAAGAGTTATTGAACTAGATGAAATAATACAAAAATATGCAGAAGCCTGGCATAAAGATTTAAATGAAGAAATAAAAGTTGTAAAAGTAGAATTTTCAACAGAAGATTATTTTAACAAAGGTGTTCAATTTTTAGTTAATTATTTTTTAAGAAATAACCCCTTTAGAGATAATACCTTAGCAACTGAAAAAAAGATTGTTCTAGATTTGGATGAACAAGGAGAATTTAAACTTCAAGGTTATATTGATAGATTAGTTCATAACAAAGAAGAAAATATTTTTGAAATCCATGATTATAAAACCTCCTCCTCAATGAAAACCCAAGAAGAACTTGATAAAGATAGACAATTAGCATTATATTCTATGGGAATCAAAAAATTATTTCCAGAAGTAAAAGACATTCATTTAATCTGGCATTTTTTAGCATTTGATAAAAAAATGGTATCAAAAAGAAGTGATGAACAGCTTGAAGAATTAAGAAAAGAAATAATTGAATTAATTAAGAAAATAAGAACAACAAAAGAATTTCCGCCAATTCCAGGAGTTTTATGCAGGTGGTGTGAATTTCAAGGACATTGTCCAGAAATAAAAGATAAGTCTCCACAGTCTTCTTTAAGGAGGTTTTTATAAAAAATACTAAAAAAATAGAACCATATCAATTGGTAACTCTCAACCTGATTAAAGAAAAGAACAAGAGTATTAATAATTTGAAGAGATGTTGATATTAATATAAAAAATTTTAAATAGAAAAAAATAAAAAATGTGGTCTTTATATGAAAATGAAAAACAATTAGAACCATTAATATTTTCTAGTGGCAAATCTCAGAAAGATATAGTTCTAGAGGTTCTAGAGGCTATTAAAGAAGGATATAAGACTATCTTTATCAAAGGAGTCTGCGGTTCTGGAAAAAGTGCTATTGCTTTAAATCTTGCAAGAAAACTGGGTAAGACTTCAATAGTGGTTCCTGTAAAGTCTCTCCAAGAACAATATTCCAAAGATTATTCTGGAAAAAAATATATCTTAAACAAGAATAAAAAATTAAAAATCTGTTCAATAGTGGGAAGAAAGAATTTTGAATGTAAATTTTTAAAAGAAAATAAAAAAAGCCTGAATTTAGAACCTCAAAGAACAAAAGAAAGAGACACTAAATTAACAGATATTTTTCAGGGAAAGACAATTGAAAAAAATTCAGAATCAAAAAGTGATGATTCTTGTGATAATAAATATCTCCCATGTAAAATTGAAATTAAAGAAAAAAACATTTTTGTTATAAAAGATTTTATTAATCAAAATCCAGATGTTAAAATAACTAATTTTAATTCAATTAATGAAGTTAAAAGAATGACTATAGCACCTGTTTGCCCTTATTGGTCTCCGATTCTACCAGAAGAATTTGAAATAAAAAAATTCAAAGATGCAAGAAAATCTTATTATCAGGGATTAAATAATAAATCTTTTATAATTTATCAAAGAAAACCCGGATGCCCTTATTATGATCAATACCAAGCTTATGCAGATGCAGATGTTATCCTATTTAATAGTTTAAAATATAAAATAGAGGTTTTAATGGATAGAAAACCCTTTACAGAACTGGAGATAATTGATGAGTGCGATGAATTTTTAGATAGTTTTGCAAATAAAGAACAAATAAATCTAAACAAATTATTATTTTCCCTAAGTTTTGTTTTTTCTTCAAATTCAAAATCTCAAAAAACAATAAATAAATTAACAGATATAATAAATACTATCAAAAAAAAGTATGAGGAATCTGAAGAGCCTGTTAAAATTAAAAATACGCTAATTGAAGAGTTTCTTTTAACAATATTAGAAAACAAAGAATTTTTAGAAGAAATTGAGATTGATGAATCAAACTATCTCTATCATCTAGATAAAGTTTCAAGATTGTTTTATGATTTTCTCGATGAAACTTTTTTTTCAATAGAAAAAAGAGAAACAGACATCATAATCAATTTGATTACAACTAATTTAAAAAAAAGATTTAAAGAATTATCAGAAAAAAATAAAATAATTGTTATGATGAGTGGAACAATTCATTCAGAATCTGTTTTAAAAAATATTTTTGGTTTAGATAAATTCAAGATAATTGAAGCAGAAACTAAACTTCAAGGAAACCTAGTCAAATGCAAACATGGTTATGAGATAGACTGCAAATATTCTAATTTTCAATCTAAAAAAATCTCTAGAAAACAATATCTTCTTGCACTTTCAAAATCTGTTTCCTGTGCAAAACCCCCTACCCTAATCCACTTAACCAGTTTTTCAGATCTTCCAACAGAAAATGAAAAAGAAGAGTTTAATATTAATAATCTTCCAACCAGGCAGGAGATTATTTATCAACAAACACAAGACCCTCTAGGAAAAAGAATAAGAGATTTTAAAAACAAAAAAACAAAAATTCTTTTTACAACAAAATGTAGCAGAGGTGTTGATTTTCCAGGAGATATTTGCAATAGTATTATCCTCACAAGATTTCCCTACCCTAACATCTCTTCACTTTTTTGGAAAATTCTTAAAAAAACAAATCCAAATCACTTTATGAGTTTTTATATTGATAAAGCAAAGAGAGAATTACTACAAAAAGTCTATAGAGGTCTTCGTTCAGAAACTGATAAAGTCTATTTATTAAGTCCAGACATTAGAGTCTTAGATTGTAGTATCTGATAAAGTATTTTTTCTTATTCAAAAAACCAAGGATTTCTCAAGATTGAAAAAATTCAATAGTAGAATAAAAACTTCTTAATATAAACTCTATTGCAAAAATAAATAAAAGAAATAATAAGATATTATTAAATAGGGTAGGAATTTCTTTTATTTTAAGAAATGTGTCAGATATATTAAAAAAATCTTCCTTTATAATAAATAAACCTAAGACTGTAAATGGAAGGATTTTTGCCAAATCTTTTGATAAATCTTCACTTATATATGACGTTATTCTAGTAGAAGCAATAATCGCTGCACCTATTAAAAGAGTTTCATAAGCCCCTTGCTCAGATAATAATAATAAAAACAAAGAAAGTATCGTAAACCAAAACAATACTAAAAAAGGCAAAATAATAAGATACTCAATTGTATAAAGAACAATAGCAAGAAATTTATCTAAGCGGGGATGATTAGAATGATTATATTGCCCTAAATTTAATTCAATTATCTCTTTTTTAGCTAAAAACTTATAAAATTTCCAGATAAAGATAGCATAGATTGCGATAAATATGGTATATAATAAAAGGCTAAACAAAACTTTATAGTCTTCAGGAAGCGAATCTAAGAACCCCTGAGAGTAATCTGAAATTAAGTCTGTTATTAACATATTTATCTACCTCTTTTTTTAATTATTACTTTTTAAAAGAAAATCTTATTAATAAATGTTATGGGTTCTTGAGTTAAATCTATCTAAAACTTTTTTGTCTCTTTTTTCTAGCCTTACTATCTCCAGGTTTATTAGCTTCCTTTCTTCTTGTATCTGCAACCAAAAGGTTTTTATCATATTTTGTAAAAACTCTTTTTAATTCTGCAGATTTTGTAAATTCAACTAAAGCACGCGCAATTGCTAATCTTGCAGCTTGTATCCCACTTTCTGTCCCCCCTCCACGAATATTAACATTAATATCAAAATTAAAATCCTTTAAAACTTTTTTTGCAATTTCAATAGGCTCTCTAATTGATAATTTTTTAAAAAAATCAAGATTTTCATAGGGAATCCTATTAATCAGGATTTTACCACTTCCTGAAACTATTGTTGCTTTAGCTATTGATGTTTTTCTTTTACCACTCACAACTAGTTTTTTTACAATTTCCATTTTATAGTTTATTACAAAGCTCTTCTAATTTAATATACTTATCATGTTTAATTTTCTTCATTTTAATCATTTTCTTATTTCTAAGTTCTTCTGGAATTTTATCATAGCAGATTACCCTCTTAAATGCAATTCTCCCAATACCCTTTCTATGGTCTGGCAACATGCCTCTAATCCCTCTTTTTAATATTTTATAAGCAATTTTAGAATATCTAGGCCCTTTTTGAGAAAATCCTCCTTTTGCCTTTAATATCTGGTGTTTTTTAATAATATCTTTTTTATTTCCGCTTATAATTGCATTCTCACAATTAACAATAATAACATCATTACCTTCAAGTGCTTGTTTTGCAGCATAACTACACAATCTTCCAAAAATTGCTTCATTTGCATCAATTATTATCTCTGCCATTTTATTCAATTATTTCAACTCCTTTTAAATCACTATTCATCCTGATTTCTTCCACAATTGTTCTAACTTCACAACCAGCTTTTTTTAATTTTTCTCTTGCTTGTTCTGAAAAACTAAGTGCAGCAATACTAATCTTTTTATTAACCTCTCCACTTCCAAGAACTTTTCCAATAACAATAATTTTATCTGATTTTATTTTGTTAAGTTCATCTAAATTAATATTTTTATAATTACTTCTGCTTGAAGATAATCTTTTAGCTAAATTTAATAGATTATTTTTCTTAGCTAGTTTTATTGTTTCAATTACTGCAGGATTTGTTTTTTTAACAATCCTTTTATTTATTTGTGATTTGCTTATCATATTCCAAGACAACCTACAGTTTTCTTAAATCAACTTTCCCTTATGCAATGGATTAAACAGAAATCAGTAATGATTCCTGCTAACGCGACTTACTCGCAGGTTATTGAAATTGCATACAATTAGCCATTTATAAATCTTTCTTAAATGAGATAATCTTTAACAGAAATATTCATAAATTCTTTTTCAATAAGAAAACCACTGGATAGAAATAAATACTTATCAGGCTCAAATAAGAAAAACATTAGAAACTGGAGACTTTTCAGGACTTCGGAGTTTAAGTAAAGAGTTTTATGATGTTGCAAAAGAAAATTGGTGCCTATATACAGAAGAAAGTGCTACTGGGGATGGGTGGAATAAACAACCTTTAGTTTTAAGATTATTTTCTAGACAGCCTTTTGAAAGAAGAGGAGTTAGAAAAAATGGATCCTAGGAGAATTTATTAATTGCTGAGCAGTTTAAAATAGTTTGCGATAAAGAAGATGTTAAGAGCTTGTCTAGTTTTTTAGTAAATTAACCATTTAATTCTTGGTCCACCTTTCTTCTAATCTTTATTTTTAAAGAATCTTTAATTGGTTTGCTTGACGCTAAAATAAGATAGCCTCCTCCCCCTGCCCCAGTTATTTTAACACCTTCTGCATTAGAATACTTTCTTATTTCTTTTAAAATTTCTTTATTAACCATTTTGGGAAACATTGTAATTTGAGCGTCAAAACTTTTCCCCATATATTTGCCAAATCTATCAATATCTCTATCTAAAATAGCTTGATAACAATTATAAGAAGCCACTGATAATGCTCTAGCATTTTCTGTATCAATCCAAGTCCCTCCTAAAACATTATAATCTCCCGATCTTTTAGCTTGTTTAAGAGGAACTAAAAAAAGATTTTGTTCTAACCAACTTAAAACCTCTTCATCAAGAATATTTTCTACTGTTGGCCAGTAACTTTTTGTAGGATAATTTAAAACACTTAACCCAGGTAAGACAAGACCAATTGCATCTTGAGAACCTGAGATTATTTTTTTCCCAGGAGGATTGTCAGCCCCAAATAAAAGTTTAGCATCTTCTTCAGTATTTGGAAATTTATCATAACCTCTCCACAATCTTTTAGCAGTATTTCTAGTTGAAGTAGCCATACCCCCCCTACTATTAAAATCATG
>CAZGSA010000049.1:0-7128 GCA_964528215.1 Candidatus Woesearchaeota archaeon | reverse complement strand
CAAGGAAGAGGAGTTAGCAGACAGGCTGTTGAAATTACATTTAGAGAAAATAAAGAGGAATTTAAAAAAAATCATAATCAGTATGGACTTATTGATAAATATGGGAATTTGTTTGAACCAAGTCCAGAAGAAGCAAAAAAAATGATTGATGATGCTATGGAGATGAATAATCTTAATCCTAATGGAACTCCTAGGAGATAATAGAAAATATTTAATTTAGATTTAAAAATGCAAATAAAAAAAAGAGAAATCAAAAGTCAGACAACAATTTTTATAATCCTTGCAATTATAATTGTTGCAATTATTGCTATTTATTTTGTTTTTAGAAGTAATCTTAGTGGAGAGAAGGTAGAGCCAGAAGTTGAGCCAATTTATAGTTTTATTGAAAATTGTATTCAGGAAACAGGAGAAAATGCTGTTTATGATATTGGGCAGAGTGGGGGGTATTTTATTATTTCTGAGCCTTCTACAAATTCTGGTGTTGCTTATTATTTTGATAGAGGTAATAATTTAATGCCTTCTAAGGAAAGAATAGAAAAAGAAATTTCAGATTATGTAAATAATATGATTGTTTTTTGTATTAATAATTTTAGTGATTTTTCTGATTTTAAGTTGGATATGGGCCAGATAGAATCTAATGTTTTTATTAAACCTGAAAATGTTGTTATAAATGCTAAATATCCTATTACAATAACAAAAGGAGAAAAGAATTATTTTTTTGAGAGTTTTAAAGATATAGAAATTAAAGTTAGATTAAATACAATCTATAAATCTGTTTTAGAGATGATTAACCAACAAATGGAAAATAATAATGAAATATGTATGAATTGCATTTATGGAATTGCTGAAAAAAATAATCTTTATATTGAAATGTTAGATTATGATGATGAGAGTATAATCTTTTATATAAAAGATAAAAACTCAAAAATAAAAGGAGAAAATTATGTATTTAGGTTTGCAAACAGATATAAGGAATAAGATGATTAAGATAAAAAAATTGATAGCTAATAAGAAGAGATATAAAAATCAAATAAAAATTCTTAGCATAATATTAATAATTACTCTTAGTTTATTTATTAGTTTAATAAACATCTATGGCGAGGAAGATATTGGGACTGGGCTTGCAGGTATAGCTGCAGATTTGGTTCGGGGTGAGCAGATTACTATTGAACCTGGGAAAACACAAGATATTTCAGAGAAATTAGGATATAATAATCCTGTTAGGGTCAATGTCCCAGAAGGGGGTGAATCTGTAAATTTTAATCTAGATAAAAGAAGTTTTGAGGGTGTAGGAGATTTTAAAGTTAGCATTAGTGATGGAAATAATCAGGAGTCTAGGGTTTATCAAGGATTTAATAAAAGAAATGTAGGAAAAAATAAACTAGTCTTTGATGAGAATATGGAACTTACAGATGGAACTAATTTTGAATCTGATGGAGGTAAGAAAAATGAAGGGGAGGAAAAAGAAGGCAGAGAAATTGATATTAAGGGTTATAAACTTAAACTTAATGAGGGGGATGTTGTTAATATTCAAAATGGAAAAACAGAAATTGGTATTCAAAAAGAAGGAG
Source organism: Candidatus Woesearchaeota archaeon (assembly GCA_964528215.1). Taxonomy (GTDB): domain Archaea; phylum Nanobdellota; class Nanobdellia; order Pacearchaeales; family GW2011-AR1; genus ARS1285. Next base: position 5,557 of record CAZGSA010000049.1, on the reverse strand, counting down.
ATAAGAAGATAATTCCTCCTGAAAAAGTAGAAAGAGAAGTAAAAAGTTTAGGAGAAGATGAGAAACCAGAGTTTAAATTTAAAACAGAAGGGGATAATGTTAAGATTTATCCAAAAAAACAGGAAGAAGGAATAAGTCTTAAGGGAAGTTTGAGTTATATAGGGGGAGATGCATTTCATAGGCAGGGAGAAGATTTAAATATTGGTTTTAGAAAAACAGAAGATGGAAAATTTATAGATAAGAGTGGAGTAGAGATTGGTTTAAAATCAGATAACTTGGATTTTTCAGAAGGTAAAGAGGCAAGATTATTTTTTGATTCTAATAAAATACCTGAAGATTATAAAGGTGCTGGAATTGTTTTAGATAAACCAAACAATATTATTGAGGTTTTTTCAACAGGAGATACTCGTTCTAGTGCAGTGAAAATGAATTCTGCAAATGATTTTATTAATCTTTATGACAGCAAGGCTGTAAGAAATGAACTTCTTCAAGATGGTAAGATAAGAAACCTAGTTATTCAGGCAGGAGTTCCAGAAACTGGTGGAAAAGCCATGGTAAAAATCAGTGATAAAGGATTAGATAAACCAGAAATGATAATCCAAGGTAAAGATTCTCGTGCAAATATAGATTATGGGGGAATTAGAATAGAAGAAGAGGGTGGAAAAGGAAATATAATGATAAAGGCTAATGGACTTCAAATAAAAGGATTAGGTGAAAAAGGAGATTCTACTTTTCCAATGAAAATAATATATAAAAATTCGCAGGGAGAGGCTCTTGATGATTATAAGATAGACCTTCATGTAAATGCTCAAAACAAATTTGCCATGGTGCCTGAGAGTTATGATTTTGATTCTACTAATGGTTATTATTATCCTGAAAAAAATGGACCTCCAATGTCTCCAAGATTAAAATACAACTATCTTCCTCAAGAACAACAAGAGTTTGTTGCAAAACTTGCAAGAGAAGAAAATGAAAAATATCAAGAATTAGTTAATAAGAATTTTTTTGATTTAACTCCTGAAAAACAAAAGGAGTATTTAGTAGAGTTGAAAAAATGGCCTAATAATAAAGATCCAAAAATAGAGCCCCTAATTCCTACTCCTAAACCAATTCCAATACCAGAACCAAATCCTGAACCAATTAAAATTAATCCTAAAAATTGGGGATTTTTTTATAATTATCTTGGAGATTTTAATCCAAATAAACAAGATTATTTTGTTCTTAAAATAGGGAGTGAGGGTTGTGGTCCTTGTAAAAGATTTGATAGTGAATCTGGAATAATCTCTTCACAAATATCAAAAATAAAATTTTCTAAAGCAGATTATTATGATAATCCTGAATTCTTTAATAAATGTGGTGCAAATAGCTGGCCTACTTTTCTTGTTTTTGATAAAAATGGAAAATTTATTACAAGAATGCAAGGTTATATGGGTGTAGATGATTTTACTAGTAAATTAAATAATTTGCTGAGATGATTTTAATAATATTTTCTAACACATAAATGTTTGGTTTCTTAATGGTTTATTGTAATATTTAGAAGAATGACATCTTCCCCACATTTTAATGTGGAGTTTCCTCTGTATCTCTTTTTATTTTCATCTACAAAAAACAATTCTTTAAGCGTCTCATCTACATAACCTCAAATTTTATATAATCTTAATTCTCTATCTTAAAAGATAGAGATTTCTTTTAATATTACTTATTAAGATATCTAGATTTATTTTACAGATTAATCCTCTTATTTGATAACATTTAAAAGAAAGAGATTCTTATTAAATCTATGGAACTAAAAAGAGGTAATAGAGGAGATATAAATGGACAGACTACTGTGTTTATTATTCTTGCAATTGTAATTGTTGCAATTATTGCTATTTATTTTGTTTTTAGAAGTAATCTTGGTGGAGAGAAAGTAGAGCCAGAAGTTGAGCCAATTTATAGTTTTATTGAAAATTGCATTAAGGAAACAGGAGAAAATGCTGTATATAATATTGGGCAGAGTGGAGGATATTATATAGTTTCAGAAGATTTTGTTCGCCCTAATTTTTCTGATTATGCAATTCCTTATTATGCTGAGAAAGGGATAAATTATATGCCTTCTAAGCAAGAAGTTGAACAAGAAATATCAAGGTATATTGATGAACTTTTATATTCTTGTATTTTAAATTTTATTGATTTTTCTGATTTTGAGATTAAGCAAGAATTAATAAATGTTACAACCAAGATTCAGGAAGGAAAAGTTGTCATAAATGCTGATTATCCTTTGACAATTAAAAAAGGAGATAAAACTTATTTAATTCAGAAATTTGAGAATATAGAGATTCCGGTTAGGTTAAATACAATCTATAATGTTGCAGAACAAATAACCTTGGAAGAGATTCAGCATCCAAAAGATATTTGTTTTAGTTGTATTTCAGATTTTGCTTCTAAAAATGAAGTTTATATTAATATAATGGATTATGATGATGAGATAATTATATTCACTATTATAGACTCAAATTCAAAAATAAAAGGAGAAGATTATGAATTTGTGTTTGCAAACAAATATGAGGCTAGTTAAAAATAAGTAAAAATGAAAAGAGGTAAATATCAAGAATAATGAAACAGAAAAAAGCACAACAAGTATTTGGGATGTCATTTAGTGTTATCTTTTCAATTATTTTGATAATCTTTTTTCTTGTAATAGCATTTATTGCAATTAAAGCTTTTCTTGATGTTAAAAAATGTTCTCAAGTAAAAATGTTTATTAATGATTTGAATTCAGAAGTGGAGGATATATGGAATGTTGAATCAAATTTTGGAGAATTTAGCAGAAACCTCCCTTCGGGCATAACTCATGTTTGCTTTGCAAATTTAACTCAGTCAAAATCAGGAAAATATGGATATATTTATGATGAAATTGTTATGTATGAAGGAGAAGATGTTAATATGTTTTTTTATCCTCTTGAAAAAGCCTGTGAAATGAGTAAAAATAAAATAAAATATTTAGACATGATGGAGATAACTAGGCTAGAAAATCCTTGTTGTATTAAAGTTAACAATGGAAAAATCACTCTTCATCTTGAAAAAGACCATGATAAAAGATTTGTGAATATAAAATGTGATTAAAAAATAAAATGATAATTTCAATAACTAATAAAAAAGCAGGCAAGAATATAACTTTTATTTCTATTATTTTCTTTTTATTATTAGTTAACTTAATTTTAATTAGTTGTTTTGTAAATGCTCAAGAAGTATCTGGGGGTGCAGATACAAATCTTGCTAATGAGGATTTAATAACAATTGAACCTGAAAAAACCCAAGAAATTGGAGATTATTTTGGAATTGATAAAGATAAAGTTACTATTGAAGTTCCTAAAGATAGCAAACAAGTAAATTTTAATCCTGATAAAAGAAGTTTTGAAGGTGTTGGAGATTATAAAATTACTTTTAAGGGAGATGGTAAAGAGATAAAAGAAAGAGTTTATGAGGGCTTTAAACAAAGAAAAGTAGGGAGCAATAATTTAGTTTTTGATGAAAAAAATGAGCTAACAGAAGGAACTAATTTTGAATCTGATGGGGGCAAAGAAAATGTAGATGGTGAGAAAGAAGGCAGAGAAATTGATATTAAGGGTTATAAACTTAAACTTAATGAAGGCGATGTTGTAAATATTCAAAAAGAGAATACTATTGTCGAAGTTTCTACTAGTAAAGGATTAACTCGCCCAGAAAAAATAAGAGATATTGAAGAAAAACCAGAATTTAAGTTTATATCAAATGAAGAAGTAGAGATTAAAGGAGAAGATGTTAAATTTAAAGGAACTTTAAGAGCTCAGGGAGATAAATTTTACTGGCAAAAAGGAGATGATTTACAGTATGGAGGATTAGAATTTAATACAGATGAACAAAATCATTTTCAAAATGATAAAACCTTTATTGGCAATAAGATCGATGAAGAAGTTCCAAAAGATTTTGATTCTGCTGTTATTTTAGATAAAAATCAGAAACAACTAAAAATTATTGCAAATAATAATGCAGGTCCTGTTATTAATTTTAAAGAGGGAAATGAAATAATCACAAAATTAGATGCAACAGACCATTTTGCTGTTCAGGCTTTTGGAAATTTAGGAAAATCAGAACTAACAATAACAAATCTTGATGCAGAAGGATTAATTCCAAAAATAGAAAGTATTGGGCAATTTGGGATTAATGAAGATGATAAAAGTGTTTATATGAGTGATGATGGGAAGATATTTTTTAGAAAAAAAGGTGTTTTAATTGAAACTGGACAAGATACAAAAGGAACAACAACTACACCTATTGAATTAATTCCCTATGATAAAGATGGAAACCTTATTGCTGGAAAAGATAGTTATGCTAAGCTTTTAATCAGTAATAATAACCAGTATGCTACGGCTAATCTTAATGATGAGGCAACTAGAATGCTTGAATATAAATATGATGGAACAAATGTCAATAAGGTTCTTTCATCAAGGGTAACCTATAATTATTTAACTCAGAAAGACCAGATAAAACTTTTAAGTCTTTCTGAAGAAAAGCAAAAAGAGTTTAATGAATTAAAAGATAAACCCTTTGTAGAACAAAAAAAATGGTTAGATGAAGGGTATGAGGAATTTATTGAAAGTGAAGAAGGCAAGAAATTTCAAGAAGCAAAAGGTGATAAAAAAAATTGGAAGTTTGATGATTCTCTTGATGAAAAAGGTGTTAAAGCATCTATAATGGTTTCTAGTTCTAAGATAACTATTGGTAGTAGAACCCTAAGTGAAGGCTCTGGAACGATTGTAGGAACAAAAGATGGCAATGCGATTATTATAACTGCGGGGCATCTTTTTCAAGGTATGCCTAAAAATAGTCCTATTCATGTGGATATTTTTGATAATACTCTTAATAAAAATAAGAATATCCCTGGAAAATTAATTGCAATAGATTATAATAATGCAGATAGAGATTTAGCATTAATAAGTATTCCTCTTCAAAATATAGGGTCGGTCTCTCCTTCAAAAATTGCTTCAGTAGGATATAATCTGGGGATAACAGATTCAATTATAACTGCTGGATGCACAAAAGGGGCTGATTGCACTCTAGAAGCTGGAAGAATAATGGCAATTGATAAATTTCTTGGAGAATCTACAATTGAGGCAAGAGTTTTTAATGATTTTGGCAGAAGTGGGGGGGGGATGTTTTCTTCTAGAAATGGGAATTTGATTGGAGTTTGTCAATCTTCTGCAAATCCTGGAGTAAGAGGGTCAAATCAAGAAGGATTGTATGGTGGGATAAGCTATATACAAAAGTTTTTGCAACAAAAAGGATATGATTGGTTATTGGAGAATAATATTCAAGCAATACTAATCTTTGTGAAGATTATAAGAGTTAATGTTCCTCTTCTGCAAATCAGATAATCTATTTATTAGTTAATTTTTGATAAAAGATAGAAGGATATATCTTAAATCAAAAAAACAATGTGCCACTCCACACTAAAACTTCAGAAACTTTTAGTTTCTGATGGTGCTCAAAAATCCATAAAAGATTTTTGACATGTGGAGTTTGTGACAGGCACTTG
>CAZGSA010000048.1:0-7165 GCA_964528215.1 Candidatus Woesearchaeota archaeon | reverse complement strand
AATCCCTATTAAAAATTAAGACTTCATCAATTGAACCATTAAAATAATAATTGTCAGCGGATTTTCCCCTGCCTATTTCAAGCACATCTCTATTTAACAAATCACTAGCATCGGTATTGCTTCCCCCAGAAACAAATAATACCAAATTTTGTTCAACACCATTAAGATATACTTTCTTCGTAGCTCCTTCCCAAATCACAATAATATTATTCCACCCACTATTCAGGTTATTTTCATAAGCAATACGATAATATTTATAATTTAGATATGAAGTTCTTGTAAGTAAAAGTAAAGCATTTTCTCCCGTTGTTGTAAATCGCAATCCAAACAGCTTATAATCTCCTGCATCCCAACCATATTGGATTAATGCTTCAGAGGGCCCAATTGTATCATAATTAAACCATAAAGAAATGGCTGTTGGTTTTAGAATACTTGTTCCAATATTAATATAATCATCCTCTCCATCAAAACTAATTGCAGAACCAAACTTTCCAGAAACACTATAACTAACTCCTCCATTCTGAGTTCCATTATTTCCATAACCAGAATAATCAATAATCTCTCCAGAATTTTCATTCATTTTCCAAAAGCCCACTAAAGAATTATTAAAATTAATAAAACTATAAATATGATTTTCATCTGAAACATTTATACCAATATTAATGTTATCAATATTACTATACTCTCCTTCATTAGTTGTAGAAGAAGAAAAAGAGATGTTTGGAGATATAACATCTAATAAATCATAATCAACACCAACACTAGTTAAATAAGGACTAACACTTGAATCAGGAGTTGTAAAATTAATTTTATATTGAAAATATCTACCAATCAGATTAATATCCTCTAAATTAACATCTTGCCAAACACTATTGCTACAATCACTACTACTACAATTTCTTACTTGAAATAGAAGATTTGTTTGTTGTATAAAATCACTAATCCCTGCAGGATTATTACTTGCATCATTATTACAGTCCCCTATTTCACTCCAACTTATACCAAAATTTTCAGATTTAAAAACTCTTCCAGCAGCATCTAATATAAAAAAATTATCATTATCATCTATAAATAATTTCACTAAAATATTAGCATAAGAGCTTATTGAATCATTGATAATATACCAGCTTACACCACTATCATTAGACTTATACAAATCAGTATTTATTAAAATATATAAATTATCTCCTGAATCCTCATCCATTCCATCAGTTGCAGTAGAACCTCCATAACCATCATTTACTAAACTCCAATCCTCTCCATCATTAATTGACTTATAAACATCTCCTGTTCCATCAACAGCATAAATATAATTATTACTATCAATTGAAATCCCTTTTGGATTTTGAGTTCCAGGATTAAAATCTCCTTTTAATAGCCATGTTAAACCATTGTCTTCAGATTTCCATACTTCTCCAGGACCTGTTGCAACATATAAATTTCCAGAATTATCTTTATCTCCAACAAGAGGAGAACTACCATCAAAACCAGAATAAACAACCGCAAAACCAGTTCCATTACTTGAATTCCAAACCTCATTCCCAGAACTTGAAAGAATATACAGATAATTATTATTAGAAAACATATATTCAGTAGCAGTTGTTCTTCCAAAATTCTCCTGACTTAAAAACCAAGTTATTCCACTATTATTAGACTTGTAAACATCTCCACCTCCATCAACAGCATACAAATACTCAACATCAGGCTCTCCTCCAACATAACTTATACTATTCCAATTACTTTCTGTTCCTGCATCAAAAACCTGACTAGTATAAGTTCCAATCAAACTTCCCCCATCTAAAATAACAGCACTTCCATTATATTCGGTGTTATCATAAACCCCATTATCAAAATCACTTCCAGAAGATTCAAAAACAGCAAAACCAGTTATAACATTCCCAGTAGGACTACTTTTAAAAACAAATAAAATCGCAATTAAAATTATAAAAATTCCCCCGATTAATAAATATTTAATTGCATCTCTTTTTTCTCTCATATTTAATATTCTCTTTTATTATTTTTAATTAAACATACTTTATCTAAACGTTTATTAAATCTGCTCTTATTAATTTATTCTTATTTATCCTAATCTAAAATTTATTAAAACTAACTTGGTTATGGTTTATTTTTTCAAGATTTTTTAATTTTATTCTTACTAAATTTTAAACTAAAGACAAGAACCCCTATCATACCTAATGCTATTAAAAACAAAGTAACAATAGGATATTTTTTCCAAAAACTGCCTTCGATTATTCTCTCTAATCCAATAACATTTCCAGTTAATCCTACTTTTGAAAAAACAATTTCTTCCTCTTCTCCAGTATCTACCTTAACATCATACACACCCTCTGGAGCAGTTAATTTTATTTTTTTAGTTTGACCTCTTGCTAAATAAACACTTGCAGTAACATCTTCATTCCCTATATAAATCAAAATATGTCCCTCATAAGGAACATTTCCAATATTCCTAAGAACAAGATTATCACCTTCTAGACTAATATCTACTTTTCTTAATTCTCCTAGATTAAATTTTTCACTAGTTTCAATACCATTATAACTTGCAATAATCTCCCAAGGACGAGGATCAATATCTACTGGTAATTTAAAATTAATCCATTCTCCAGAGTTAACATCTCCTTGTTTAACAACATCCCCATAATAATTTCTTATTTTATAACTAACAATTCCTAAAATTGGATTATTAGAATCATTATAAACAGTAATTTTAAAGTTAATTTCTCCTGTTTCAGAATATTTATTCTCAATATCCAAGCCTAATTTTTCAGCAAAGACAAAATTAATTAAAAACACAGCTAATAAAACAGCAAATATACCTAAAATTCTCTTTCTTTTAATTATTTCCATAATCCTATAACTAACAATCTTATATTTTTAAAGCTTTTTAACTTTAAAATATCTTTAATTATATATTTAAACCTATATTTCCTAGTATTATTAATAAAAATTATAGAAAAATATACTAATAATCTATTATAAGGTCAGATAAAAATAAAAACAACTCCCCACAGAGCAGGAATAATTATCAGTTATCAAAAATAGATATACCAAAAATCAAAAAAACATAATACAATAAAGAGATGTAACAAACAAATATCACCTACAGAACATAAATAAACATACATAACATAAATAAGATAAAGGATATTAGGATAATAAACAGATACTAATAAAAACAAAAAAATGGAAATTCAAATAACTTTTTTAGGAACAAGTCAGGCAATACCCACTATAACTAGAAACCATACTGCAATTTTAATTAATTACGATTCTAATAACCTTCTTTTTGATTGTGGAGAAGGAACTCAAAGACAATTCAGAAAGGCGAAAATAAACCCCTGCAGATTAACTCATTTATTCATAACCCACTGGCATGGAGACCACATATTAGGAATTCCAGGATTATTCCAAACACTTGCTTTAAATAATTATTCAAAAACCCTGCAAATCTATGGACCAAAAGGAACAAAAAAATATATTAAAGAAATATTTAATATCTTTATGCCTGTAAAAAAAATAAAAATACAGATTCATGAAATTAATTCAAAAAAAGTTCTTAAAACCCCTGATTTTGAAATTCAATCTACTAAATTAAATCATAACTGCCCTTGTCTTGGATATTCTTTTATTGAAAAAAACAAATTAAGAATAAATAAACAAAAATTAAACAAAATTTTAAAAAAAATAAAACCAAAAAAACAAGATTTAAAAAAAATACAACAATTAACAAAAGGAAAAGATATTATAATAAATAAACAAAAACTAAAATCTGACCAATTAACCTATGAACAAAAAGGTAAAAAAATAACAATTATATTAGATACAAAAATAACTAATAATGCTATTAATCTTGCAAAAAATTCTGATTTATTAATAACAGAATCAACATATGAAGATAAAGAAAAAGAATTAGCATCAAAATACAAACATTTAACCTGCACACAAGCAGCCCAAATAGCAAAAAAAGCCAATGTTAAACAACTCTTTCTAACTCATATTTCTCAAAGATATGAATTTAAAGAAAAAAAATTATTAAATCAGGCAAGAAAGATATTTCCAAAAACAAGATTAGCAGAAGATTTAACAAAAGTCCAAATTTAATTTATCATTAAACTAGATTTTTCTTAAATTATACTAATCCTTAATTAAAACATGACTTCCTCCCACACATAAATGTGTGGGTTTCTTTTATTAACTTTTCAAAAGGACAGCTTAAACTACTCTCTCTAAAGCTTAGCCTGAGTAGTATTATTGATACCACATCCTAAAGGATGTGGATTTACCAGACTGATTAAAAAAATTCTGATGTAACATCTTCTCCACACCAAATTATAGAAGTTTCTTAATATCTTCTTACAATTTCAAGCTACACATCTCAAAGCTTAAGCTTGTTCTCTATACAGCTAAAAGTTTTATAGATTATCAATACCACATTCTAAAGACTTAAAATTGTAAAAATTTAATGTATCAGAAATTTTTAATTTCTGAGAATGTAGATTTCAATTAACAAATTTCTCCAACTCTTAATGCCACACTGATTAAATCTATTATATCAATTTCTCCATCATTATTAACATCTTCATCGCAATTACTAGAACAAAATTCTCCTATCTTTAATGAAACACTGATTAAATCTTTAATATTAATTTCATTATCCCTATTAATATCTTCCACACAAACACAAACACCACAATCTTCAGGACAGGTTTCACAAGTTTCTACTCCATCACAACCACCATTTCCACAAAAAGGTCCTCCAGATCCATTACATCTTAAACTTGGAAAATCCTCAGATTCTTCCTGCCAAACACCATTAAAATCCCAGGCAGAAGCGCCAGAACCATAGACATCCTGGGTTTTATAAAAAAACTCGTTTAATTTATTTACTTTATTACAATCAGTTATACCATCTCCTTCTCCAACGCAATTATCATAATCATCAGAAGATTGATCATACCACCATCCATTTATCATCTCATTGTTTTGCTCACCTGCAAAACCGCCTCCTTCTCCTCCTAAAACTTTTCCGATAGAATAACTATTTTTAATAACCCCATCATTACTTCCAATAAATCCTCCTACAACATAAAGACCATAGGCCACAACATCACCTGTTGAATAACAATTTATTATTTCGCCCCCATTACTTGAAGAAAAACCTCCTAAAGTATACCAAGAAACTCCGTTTGCACCGGTGATATCTACACTAGAATAACTATTTTTTATAACAGCATTACTATCCTGAAAACCTAATAAACCACCTATAGAAATATCTTGACCACTTCCAACAAGATCTCCAGTTATATAACAACCCTCAATAAATCCGCTACTATATCCAACTAACCCTCCCACAAGACTATAATCACTATTCCCCATAATCAAAACATCTTCTAATCCAAGATTATATATCTTCCCAAAAGAATTTCCAAATAAACCCACTTCAGATTCATAACTATTTATATAAAGATTTTTTATAATCTTACAATTACCATTAAACTCTCCTTGAAACTTATTTACACTATCTCCAATTGGAATAAAACCCTTACTATTATTCCAATTAATTGTATCTGAACAATCAATATCATTTATTAAAATATAATTATCAATAAGATTATTTTTTATATTCTGAAGTTCTTGACAATTGGTAATCTCAATAAAACTTTCTTCCTCCCCCCCTAAACTTGCTAATTCTCCTTGGAGTCCTAAATCATCCCCATTATTCTTATCTCCTAAATTCTTAAACCAATTACCAATATCGCTAAACAAACCTGCAGAAACAATACTCATACAACATATTAAAGCCATACCAAATACTAAACAAATTATAACCTCTGATTTTTTCATAAAACTATTAAATATTTATTATTTATAAACATATTTAAAACAAATACAAATTTAACCCGTTACACCAAGCCCCAATATACCTGAAATGCAAAAATTAAACCTTCCAGTATTATTGATAATTAAGAACCCGCGATAGTGCCAATCTAAATATATCAAAGCTCAAATATTCTAATTTATTCCTCTTGGTTAGCTACACTTGCAGGAGAAATAAAGATTATTGTATCTCCTCTTAGAAAAGTCAATCCAATACTTCTTTTATTTTCACTGTCGACAATCTCCTTTGCATTATCTAAGACAACATTAATATGTATGTCAAATGCTAAAAGAGTTCCAACCATCTGCCTGTTATTCTTCAATTGAACCAATACTTCTTTGCCTTTAGCATTGTTCAACACATCAAGTGGTCTTTCAATTCCATTAACCATAAAAATGATTTATTTAGCAAGTTTAAAAAGGTTTCTATATATTTTAGGATACAATTAAAAAATATATTTTTCTACATCAAATAAAAAAATATTTTAAATATCTTTGGGATTCTTAAAAATAAATCTTATTAATCAAAAAACACTTAAACATACTGTATCTACATAATTTATTCTATCTAAAAAATCTTAATCCTCTATTCTTTTATTAAGTTTTAAAATATGTAAATTTTTCATTTATTAAAAAAACCCAAACATTTAAATACAAAAATTCCTCAAATTTTTCATGGTAAAAGGAAGAAAGATAACAGGTGGAAAATATCACCAATTTAGAAAAAAGAAAAAACATGCTCTTACCCGAGATACTAGAAAAGTTAAACTTAGTGAAACCACAAAACAAAAAACTATTCGTGGGAGAGGTGGAAATTCTAGAAAAGTTTTACTTTCAACACAGAATGTTAATGTAACAGACCAAGAAACAAAAAAAACAAAAAAAACAAAGATTAAAAATGTTCTTGAAACTCCTGCAAATCGTTTCTTAGCTAGACAAAACATTCTTAATAAATCTGCAATAATCGAAACAGAATTAGGAAAAGCTAGAATAACTAATAGGCCTTCTCAGGAAGGAAATATCCAAGCGGTTTTAATTAAAGAATAAAACCCATTCAGTGCATACCATTATAACATAGGTCATAAACAACCGAAGATTAGTTCTGGATTGGAATTCAAGAAGACAAGTCTAACCTGAATTTCTTTATCCCAAATACCTATAATTATTTTTTATGCTACTCCTCTACAAAGCAAGAAATATTTAGGAGATATTAATTAATAAAAGAATTTGGGTTAGTAAAACTTCCCAAATTTATGTGTAAAAATGGGAG
>CAZGSA010000047.1:0-7593 GCA_964528215.1 Candidatus Woesearchaeota archaeon | reverse complement strand
AAAATATAATACCCTTTGTAATAACTTTTATAACACTTTTATCGTCGGTAAAATGCAAAAATATAAATAGTTAAGATGATTAATTTTTCTATGGTAAGCTCATGTTATCAAAAAATTGTGTATATTCCAGAAAGTTTTTATGAAAAACTTGAAGAGTTTGAAAACTTAATTGAAAATGATCCAGACCTTGCAGAAGTTAAAATAAATGGAAAAGGCTCATTTAGTAAGTTTGTGAGAATGTGTATTCTAAATTATATTGAAGTAATGCAGGAGAAGAAGCAGAAGAAGGAGAACCAATTAAACCAAGAGGATCCTTCAAATGCCCAAACCAATTTTGCTCCACATCCGTAAGAAAACCCTTGTTCCAACCAAATATCAAAGAACTCATAAATATAGAAGTGATTGGAAGAGAGTCTGTAAAATAGATTATGAAAAATCGAAAGAGATATTTTTTGAGTTAGGTGGCCCAGTTAAAACAGATGGCCAGTTTGCAAGATTAGTTTTTGAAAATTATGGTGAAGGAGAATATTCTGTTATTTATTGGTGTAAAGGAAGAAAAGGATTTAGAAGTTTTATACATTTTATTGTTGATTCACATGGATATTTTCAACAAGTAAAAGCCAGAGTTTATAGGCCAAGAGGAAAACTAAATATGGAATCAGATTGCTTTAAATTAAAACAAGAATATTCTGAATTTAAAAGTGATGCAATCTGGGATGAAATTGTTGAAATGGAAAAAAAGATAGGTAGAGAAGAAAGAGCACAAGGCCCTTATCCTTATCTTGAATCATTACATCCAAGATATAAAATTCATGAGTTTGAGATATATGAAAGTAGAGTTGAGAAGGGTGAGAGTGTGGATGAGGGAGAGATGGGGTTTTGGTGATTGAATATGCTAGAATGAGTTTTTGAGGAGAGAGGATTATAAATAGAGAAATATTTAATCATTAGTTAAATTGTTCAAATCCTACAATATTATATTTTCCATTATCCTCTCTTGTAATTAATCCCTTATCTAAAACTCTATGACCAAGAAATAAGGTGGTTGGTTTTTTGCCATGTTCAATTCTTTGATTTATTAAATCAATAGTATATTTCATAGTTTCGTAAGCTCTTTTAGAACTTACTGCTGTGCTTCTCGGCTGTTCTCTTGGGAGATCTTCAAAACATTGAAAAATGGGGTGATACTCTTGAGGATCGTAACCATTTTTTCTTGCAAGAGCAGGAATAAAATGAACTCCTGAAACAGGATTGTCTCCAGTAGGTCTTACGCAAGCAAAGGGATTGGTGTAATTTGGATTTGAAGGAAGATCTGAAGCAGTTGTTCCAGGCATAAATCTTAGGACATTAAAATTAAGATAATTTGGATTACACTCAGTTAAGGCAAATCTTATTGCTTCCTGATCTTCTTCTAAACTTGTAGGTCTATAATCCTCTCCAACCTTCTTTGGTAAACCCATAATTAAAAAATAACTGCTAGGCAAACCTGTCCTTTCCATTTCAGTAAACACAACCTTAACATCTTCTTTATATTGTTTCGCTCTTTTCACTTGAGAGTTTTCATTTCCATTAAATTTTCCTATAGCAACCAAAACATTTGGATCTGTATGTTCTACCCCAAAAAATTGATAAATTGCACCATGATTCTTAGCAAATTCAATATTTCCTTTACCATCTTTTAATCTTCTGGCTTCAATATCTATCCTTGTATTTATACCAACTTTTAATCCATATTCGTTTAGGATTTCCATTTTTTTTCTAAATCTATCTGCATTGATTGTTGCCGTATCATTATCTAGGTAAACTGCTTCGTATCCATCATCAGCAAGATTCATAACCAGTTCTTCAAACCATTCATCTCCAACATGAACTACTGCTTTTTCTTCTAAACTTTTATTACAAAATCCACATCTATACAAACAACCTCTTTGATCAAATAATTGAGCAGTTTTCAAAACTCTTCCACTATCATCTCTAAAGATATCCATATCATGAACTTTAGGAACATGGACAAATCCAAAATTTTGATCAATACCATCAAGATCTCTAACTCTGTCTGCTAAAGATTCGTGATAATTTCCAGAACTATCTACATAGCATAATCCTTTAATTTTCTTCTTTTCATCATCAAATTTATCTCTTGCAACACTTCCAGCTATTTGTAGAATTCCCTCTTCGCCTTCACCATTAAAAAATGCTGTTATCCAGGGAGCATTAGCTGCAATTTCTTGTGCTCCTTTTGCCGCATATCCACCTACGATAATTGGAGTTTTTCTACCCTCAAGATCCTCACGAATTTTTTTAGCGTGAGAATAGATTTGATCTAATTGTGTTGAAACTCCTGAAATACCAATTAAATCCGAGTTTCTTGTTTCTCTCATTACCTCATCTAATGTCATATCTTCCCTTTCCATATCTAATTGACGAACATTAGTATATCCTGCATTATTGAGTGAAGATGCTAAAACTGGAAGTGCCTTATTTGCACCATTAAATGCTCTGTTTGGCATTTTCTCTCCTATAAGAACTACTTTGATATCTCTTCTCATTTTTTATCCTCCTTTTCTAAAACAAACAGATGGAGTCCAAAGAGAGAAGGATCATCTATTGCAAAATTAGTAATTAATTCATGATAAACAACCTTAAAATCTGACTTTTTTAGATGAAAATAAAACTCGTCTAATGAAATTTTATGTTCTTCTTTTCCTTGTAATGATAACTCTAAAGTTTCTTTATCTAATCTGATTAGTTCAGGATTTCCTTGAAAAAGTTTAGATCTGTAATCATGAAATTTTTTTAAAGCTTCAATTTTATTTCCTTTAGGGATAAAATAATCTAAAAGAATTATTTTTTTAGAATTTCTCTTTAAGTTTTCTAAAAACCTAACTTTATCAATATTCTTAATATGATGAAAAACAAATCTGCAATAAATTAATTCTACAGGCTCAGATAATTTATCTTTTATTGCATCAAAATTAAATGTTTTTAAGTTTTTTATTTTTCTTTGTGCAAAATCTAAAAAACTTTGATTAACATCTGTTGCTACAATTCTCCCTCCAAAGAAATTAATAACTTTTTCTGTTAAATATCCGGTTCCACATCCTACTTCAAGAATAGAATTTGGATTTATATTTTTAATAACCTCAATCAAATCTAAATCTCCATAAGAATCAATATACATTATTTTTGTTAATTCATGATATTTTTCTGGATCTTCTATATAATTTGCCATTTTTTATCTCCTTAATTCATTCTCGAGAATTGGCAAACTATCTCTTGATCTTACTTCAAGATTATCTCCTGCCTTGAATGGACAAGTACCAAGTGGAAATCCGATTTCATAAGGTATTTTATTTCTTATGAGTGCCTCATTAACTTGATTAATTGTTTTTCTTTTTTCACGAATCGCAATTCTTTTTGCAATTCCAACACCATAAATAACAGTTTCTAAACCTTTTTCTAAAACATTGCCTACAGTGTTCCCTAAATCTTGCATTGTGCAGTAAGAAACATTACCATTCTGATCTATTCTTATTCCATAATCTGCAAAATTACAAGTCATTTCCTCTCTTGAATGTGGATAACCAATACCAGATTCAACTATTCCTAATTCTGCCTTTACTTTATCAACAATGGGTTTTACTACAAACAAGTCTTTCCTATTTTCATGAGCTTTTCTCTCTAATCCAAGTTCATCAGCCATAAACAAAATCCCTTTTTCGTCACAATACTTTTTAAGATCAAAAAATCCTTCAATGTTTAATGCAGTATATACTGAGGCAACTCCTAGTCTTGTTAAACCACCACTTACTTGACCATACCCCGCTAATCTTAAGTTTTCTAATGCCTCAATTACTTTTTTTTGTGAACCTTCCTTTCTTGTAATGCTATCGTGAATATTCGGATCAAGAGACTCTAATTTTACTAATGGAGAAACATTATGATTATAGAGGAATTTAGCTGTCTCAGAAGTTATATAATGACCATTAGTATATATTGCACTTGTCATTCCCAATTTATCAGCATGAGAAATAACTTCTCTAAATCCTTCATCAAGTAAAGGCTCTCCAGCTCCAGTTGCAACAAAAGTCTCTGCCCCAAGTGCCTTTGCCTGAGTTAATAGGCCTTTTCTGTCAAGAGTTGTTAATTTTCCTTTATCATGATTAGTAAAACAATAAATACAATTTAAATTACACGCTCCACTAAAATAAATATCAACAAATCTAATCTGATCTCTTGATACTCTTGTTGTATCTACATCATGTAATCCTTTTATTCTTCTTGGATATTTCATTCTCAAAGTGCTACTATTTACTTGATAGTAGTAACTGAATTAGGTATATAAGAATTATCGTATGAATATTAACCATTAGATGGAAAGATTTATAAATATGGGTTAATTATGGTTAATTATGGAAGAAAAAGAAACTAGATTAGATAATATTGATCTTAAAATCTTATATGAATTAGATAAAAACTCGAGAATACCTATGTCTAATCTCGCAAAAAAATTAAGAATTTCTAGAGAGATTATTAAATATAGAATTAAGAAACTAACCTCTGAAGGAATCATAAGAAGTTTTACTACAATTATTAATCCAGCAAAATTTGGATATATCATCTATAAGGTTTATTTAAAATTTCAGAACCTTTCAAAAGAAAAAGAAAGAAAACTTATTAATTATGTTCTTGAACATAAACATATTTTTTGGGTTGCTAAATGTGATGGAAATTTTGATTTAATATTGGGCATTTATGTTACAGATTTAATAGAATTTAATAGTATTATGCTAGAATTTATGGGGAAATTCAGCCAAAATATATTATCAAGACATATTAGTAATTCTGTTTATGTTGATATTTATAGAAGAGATTATTTAACAAAAGACCATTCAAAAAAAGTTGTTTGGGGAGGTAAAATAAATAAAGAAAGAATTGATAATTTGACTAAAGATATTTTAAAGAAGATTGCAAAAGAATCAAGAACAACAATTGTTGATTTATCTATAGATTTAAAATCTACTCCAAAAACAATTATTTCGAAAATTAAGGAACTTGAAAGAAAACAGGTTGTTTTAGGATATAGGATTGACTTAGATTTAAAAAAAATTAATAGAGAATATTTTAAAGCAATCATCTACTTTCAAAACATAACTCCGGGAAAAGAAAAGCTATTCAAAGATTACTGCGAATCTAAAGAAGATATTGTTTATTATATTAAAACTATTGGAGAATGGGATGTTGAATTAGACATAGAAATTCAAGAATTTAAAAAATTCCGTAATTTATTAAAAGAAATAAAAGAAAAATTTGGCGAGATTATAAGAACAATCGATACTGTTTTTATTACTGAAGAAATGAAAGGTGAATTAAATATTGTGCAGAATTTAGAATAAATCTTGATACTTATTAAGAACTAATCCTCAATAATCCTATCCAACTTCTCTTTATGTTCTTCAATATCTTTCTTTGCATCTGCAAAGATTTCATCTTGCTCTTCTTTGATTGTTTTGGGTTTATCTTTTTTTATTGGTTTCATTTCCATTTTAATAATTCTCAGTTACATTTAATTTTTGCATCTTCTTCATATAATCTTCAAACTTTTTAATCATTTCTTTATTACCCTTTGCCATCTCTTGCATTTCTTGTTTTTGTTTTTTACTTTCTCTTTTAACCTTAGCAATTTCTTTTTCAAGCTCTGTCTTAGTTACATCAACATACATATCTTCTTCTTTAATTGTGTCTTTCATTCCCATTAACTCAGTATAATAATGGATCATGTCGGACTTTTTCCAACCAAATCTATATTTGAGAGCTGATTCTGATTTATATCTAGGAAGCCAGAAACAAGCAGATGAATGTCTAAAATCATATAATGATAAACTCTTGAATTTAACCTGCTCAGAATTTAAAACTTCTTTTCCAATTTTATTTAATTCTGGATTAATCATAGAAGGATGAATCTGACAGAAAAAGTCATTAGGTTTTAAATCAAGCTTCTTAACATATTCTTTAATCTGATCTCCACATAACATTAATTTAATTCTTCTTCCAAAAGTTTTACTAGCTTCATCTCTAATTGTTAATTCTTTAAAATCATTTGAAAAATCAGAAACCTTAACATTTACTAGCTCAGTTACTCTTAGACCTGAGTCGAACGCAAGGGCAAGAACAATCTTTAGATCATATTTTGCCTTTCCAACAATTTTATCAAAATCTTCTTTTGTAAAATAAACAAACTTTGGTTTTTCTCCTCTTGTATCTAAATCTTCTGTAACATCTTCAACTAGCTTACCTTTTTTTCTCATAATCTTTTCATACCAATGCCAGAAGGTCTTAAACACTTTAACATAATCCCTAGTAGACTTGTAAGCAGTGCCTGAACGAGTTTTAAGCACTCCTGTTCGCATATCATCAAACAACTTATGCAAATCCTTTTCACTAACTTTTCTAATGTCTTTAACTCCTCTTTCCTGAAGTTTAGAAATAATAAAATTCAATCTTGCTCTTAATGTATTAAGCCTTGTTGCAGATCTTGCTCCTTTTTTACTAACTTTAGAAATATTTAATCCAAGTTCCATATCACTAAGAAATTCTAAAACAAGATCACTGTTCTTTTCATTTATTCCCTTAAGAGTCTTAGTCTTTTTCCAGTTCTCATGAGTCTCTTTATGATGATAAGGATCTCTAACTTCTTCTGGAGGTTCAGATAATTTCTTAGCAACAGATATCAATGCAGAGATTTTTATTTGAATATCATCACCAAAATCTTTAATTTCTAAATTTTGGTTTGGCAATCCTCTGATATATTCATTTAATTCCTTTACTTTATTTTTATCTATATTGAAAAGCTTCTCGGTTAGAGAGCCACTCACAATATTTACCAAGCTCACTTAAATCATAATGTCCCCAATGTCCCCCACTTCCTTTAGCAGCCCTTATCAAACTAACTAAAGGAGAATCTCTCTTTCTTAATTCTTCAATATCTGGGCCTGGTGTTAAATTTTTCATATTAAAATAATTTAAAGATTACCAAAAAAAACACCTTCTCCAGCAATTGGAAATCCTTCTTCTTCAAATTTTGGCTGAACAATTAACTTTCTTCCAACACCCAAAGAAACCTCAGACGAATACCCTAATATCAATCTTCTCAAAATATTTTCAGAACCAACATTATATAATCTTCCTCTCGACCCCCGAGACCCATCAGTTGAGAATGCATGAGCTAATAAGTGAGAATAATCTCTTTGTTTTAATCTTTCTAAACGCGATACTAAATCTCTTGGAACCCGATTAAGATCACAATCCTGAGAAGCAAGAACTAATGAGCAATTAGCTTGATTTAAATCAGGTGAATATCCTCCAGAATACCAAAAATAACCCACACCACCAACATCATTAAAAGGCATTACATTAAATTCAAACTCTCTTTCTCTAGTCCGATGCCACGGAGTTACAGAAGTTACTTTATCTTTTGAATACCTCCTAATTTCCTCTGCTGTCGGTTCAATTACATTTACCATTTTTCTAGAACCCTTTTTCCTCAGGATAAAAAAACACTAGGAATCAAAAATAAAATTCCTAAAATAAAAA
>CAZGSA010000046.1:0-7654 GCA_964528215.1 Candidatus Woesearchaeota archaeon | reverse complement strand
GAAATTTGAAAAAAACAAGCTGAGAAAATATACCAAAAAAAGATTAAAACCTAGTTTTTTTGATGATATTTTTAGGAAACTTAGTATTACTAATTGGTTAATTGCTGTTAATGTTGTTGTTTTTATTATCTTATATATTCTTATTGCATTGGGGTTTCAAGATATTGTTAAATTATTAGGATTACAACCAACTGTATTTTTTTCAGGAGCTATCTGGCAAATCTTAACTAGTTTTTTTGTCCATTTACAGCCTTGGCATCTTTTAGCGAATATGGTTACATTATTTTTTATTGGTAATTTTGTTGAAAAATTAATTGGAAGAAAGAGAATCTTTTGGTTATATATGCTTTCAGGAATTTTTGCTGGTTTGTTTTATGCAAATTTAGCTTATTTTTTTGGATTTCCAGTAGTAGATATTGTTGAAGTTTCTGCTCTTAAATTTGGTAGTTTAGAATGGCTGAGATTTGGATTATTTGGGAGCCCTTTGATTTTTGCAGTTGGAGCTAGTGGTGCTATTTTTTCTTTACTTGGTTTGTTAGCTATTTTAACACCTTATAATCGGGTTTATATGATTACTGGACCTTTGATTGCACTTATTATTCAATCTGTTGTTTTTATGCTTTTTCCTGAATCTGCTATAATTCCTATCTTAAATTTATTTATCTATTTTTATATCATACTTTCTATTTTATTGATTTTTTCATTTAAGAGTTCTTTGATGAGAATAGCTCTTCCTCTTGAGATGCCATTTTGGGTTTTGCCATTTGTTGCAATTATCCCTTTAATTGTAATGGGCTTATTTATTCCTCTTCCAATTGGGAATATGGCTCATTTAGGGGGTTTAATATTTGGAATGTTTTATGCTTTTTATCTTAGAAAAAAATATAAAAGAAAAACAGCTTTAATGAGAAAATATTTTTCTAAATAAAGAATATCTTATTATTTTAGTATTTAATTATAATTAAATTATGTAATCTGATGTTAATAACTTATTTTATTGATGTTTTATAGATGAGAGGAAAGATGGTTTGAGGTGTTGTTCTTGGTTACTGCTGATGTTTAGCTTAATAATTATTACTGGTAATATTTATTGATTAATATAAAAACCCTAGATTTAAAAACAAGAAATTCTTTAATAATCTAAGATGGTAAAAAAGAGTGTAAAAAATAAAAATATAGGAAAGAAGGGTGTGAAAAAAAAGAAAAGAAATTCAGGACTGGTTGGTTTTGTAAATTCTAATTTTAAATTAACTAGGAATTATTTAAGAGAGACTCTTTATTATGTTTTGTTTGTTTTTGTTTTATTTTTAATTATTGGAGTCTTTGCTTTTTTTTATCCTTTTTTATTTCAAGAACAAATATTAAAAATAATTAAGAATTTAATAGAACAGACTGCAGGACTTTCACCTATCGGATTAACAGGATTTATTATGTATAACAATATTAAGACTGCTTTTTTTGCAGTTCTTTTTGGAGTTATGCTTGGGATTATTCCCTTATCAATAACTGTTGTTAATGGTTATGTTTTGGGTTTTGTAGCAAATCAAGCAGCTCTTGTTGAGTGTGATTTTGTTTCTCCCTTTTGTTTAGCAGGTGTTTCTGTTTTATGGAAATTGCTTCCTCATGGTATTTTTGAAATTCCTGCTATCATAATTAGTATTGCACTAGGGGTTAGATTAGGAATCAGTTTAGTTGCTAATTGTATTGTTTTTTACAATAGAAAAATAGGGAAATTTAGTTTAGGATTCTTAATTATTTTATCAATGATATTTTTCTTTATTGCATTTCCAATTGTATTCATCATGACTTTAGTAAATGAGGGATTAAGAAAAAGGTTTTTAGAGAATTTTGGAAATTCTTTAAGAGTTTTTATTTTAGTTGTAATTCCTCTTTTGGTTATTGCAGGTTTGATTGAGGGTTTTTTGATTTGGAGTTTGACTGTTTAATTAAAAAATTAATTTTTAGATTCTTTTAGTAGAGTGATGAAGTGATTATAGCTAGCCTTTTTAATTTAAAACCATTTACTTAATCTTGTCTGTTTTTTATATTGTTTAAGAATTTCTGATTTGTTTGTGAAGTTTTTTATTGGTTGATTTAAGCGGGTTTGGGCTTGATTTAGTGCTTCTTGAATTGTGTTAAATTTTTCAGGTTGTTGTTTAAAAGCTACTCTACTTACTTCTCTAAGTATTCCTACTCCGAGAGGAGCATCATATTCTGGTTTAATTTCTCTAAAAAATAATGCTGTTGCCTGTCTTTTAATTGATTCTAAATATTCTGTAAGCGCTATCCTATTTGCATAATATGCTCCTGTTACTGATTCTGCATATTTTTTTCTTGGAAAAAATCCCTCATAATCTTGCCAAATATTTGGGTTTGCTGTTGCTATCTCAATAACTTCAAATGAAAATTTGTCTGGAAGTAAAATAATTTCATAATGATTTCCATTATATTCTGAGTGGAATAATAAGGTTTCATTTATTTCTGGATAAAATCTTATTTTTTTAAGTTTTTCTTTAGAGATTGTATCATCTACTGCTGTTATAGACCATCTTGTTGGAACTAGTTTTCTTCTTGTTCTAAATCCTAATAATCCTGCTGATAAAATTTTTATTATTTGTGGGGAGGTCAAACCAGATTTTTCTAATTCTAAAATTCCTGTTACAGATTTTGCATCTGTATCAGAGGTTATGTAATCAACTTTTCTTTTTATTATTGGATTTTCTTGCAATCTTACATTTTCAATAGGTGCTGCATTTGTTATTAAAGGACTTTTATCATCTTTTTCATCATGTCTTGAAATAGTTTTTTTTAATTTAAATTCAGCAGAAATTGATTTATGAGTCATTGCAACTTCTTGCATTGTTGATAAAAATTTTTTATTTGTTTGATTAAGACCTTGTTTTGTATTTAAATATTTAATATGCCCTTTTGTTCTTCCATATATTAGTTGATTTCTTAATAAAAGAATCTGTTGAATATTTAATTGGTTTTTATGCCATTGTTCTGATGAAGAAAATATTTCAGTATCTCCATAACCCTGGGGTGATAGAATACCAATGTTTATGTTTGGATAGTTGTATCTTCCAACAAATATTTCAGGAGGGCTCGAACCTGAAAATTCTTTTAAGTTTATTATTTTCCCTAATAGGAATGAATGTTTTTTGCAATTAGGTTTTCCACAGATTTTGCAATATGCCATGATTCCTCTTTCTTTTTTGATTTTATAGGGTTATTAAGGGTATTTTAGATTTAAATGTTAATTTTTAGTAATTTTATTCTGATATAGATGTTTATCTTTTTAGAATTATTAGTGAGAATTACTTTTTATAACTAAGAAAGTCTATTATGTTTTATTAAATTTTTTCTCTATTTTTATTCTTTTAAGTCGCTTATCCCTAATAATAGCAGTAATAATCCTATTAAGATTATAAACCAGATAATTCCTCCTTTAAGGAATTCCCATGCTGCTGTTCCAAAATCCCAAAAACCATAAGGAGTTGTTAAAGCCCAAAGCAAAACAGCGATTATGATTAGGATAAGCCCTATTAAGATTTCTAGCCATTTATTCATAGATTGAGTATAGGGATTTAATTTATAAAGATTTATGTGATTTTTTGATAGTTTTTGTTATTGATGATTTTATTTAAGAAGATTTATAACTCTAGAATTTCTATAAAATTATGAGAAAAATAGGTGTTTTAGTTGTTGGGATAATTGTTTTAGGATTTTTGGTTGGTTTTGTTAGTAGTTTTTCTCAGGGAGGGGTTATTGATTTTGAGGATTTTGAAATTAAAACTATAGAAGATCACAAAAGCCAGTTAAAACAAGGACCGGATCTTACCTTAGAAGATATAAATGTTATTTTGAGCAAAGAAGAACAGGAATTAACAACTGTTAGTCTTCAACAGAAAGTAATTAATTCCTTTAAAAAGTTATTTAGAATAGAAGTAACTGGAATAAAAACAGATTCCTTAAATAGCACTCTTAAAAAAAGAAAGGAGTTATTATTAGAATTAATTGAAAAAGACCCCACTAAGGCATTATCAATTCCAGAGATTCCTTCTCAAATAATTTTTTCTTTGACAAAAGAAGAAAAAAATAATCTAATTGAAAAGAGAGGAATAAAAAGTGGAGCATTAGAGGTTATAGCTATCGATGATTTTGAAAATCCTGAAAACTCAAAAAATGTATATAATTTATACTCTGAAGGTATTAGGTATGAATTATTTTCTAGTGAAGAATTGCCTGTTGTTTCTGGAATGGAAATTAGTGTTGGAGGTATCTCAATTGAAAATAAAATAGCGATTGATCAAGAAGAATTTTCTATTCAAAATACTCCTAAAACACTAGAAACCTTGGGAGAACAAAGAACAATAGTAATAATCGGTTACCCTTCATCAAATCTTCCGGAATCAAACCCTTGGTGAACAAATGAAAGACTTGAAGAAATAGTCTTTGGTGAAGAGTTTAAAACTTTCAATCACTTTATGAAAACAATGTCTTATGATAAGGTTTGGTTTACGGGTGATGTTGTTGGACCTTATGGATTAGATGCTAGTGAAATGTGTATAGGTTATTGGCATGTTCAGACTATGTTAATTGAGGCAGCAGCTCCAGATGTCCATCTTCCTGATTACAATAGAATTCTCTTATTTTATAGACTTCCGAAACCCTATCCTAATGGATGTCGTGCATGGCCTGGAGCATTTGTTTCTGGAATGGGAACACTTGGAATGTTCGATATAAATACACCAGATGGAATGATGTATGCTAGTGTTTCATGGCATGCAACAGGAGATAGAAGGGTATATGCTCATGAGATGGGACATAACTTTGGATTACAACATTCCAACAAATATCAGTGTGAAGATTACTTTGGAAATCAAGTTACATTTTCAAATAATTGTACAAGTAAGGAGTATGGAGATAGGTGGAGTACTATGGGTGAGTTTCTTAATGGCGGGCATTTTAGTGCTCATGAAAAAGTTGCATTGGGCTGGATTCCTAATGAAAATAGTATTACAGTTACAGAAGGAACTTATATATTAAAACCTAAGCAAACTCAAGAATCAGGTTTGCAGCATATTAAAATTCCAGGCATTAAGGATACAAACTATCATTCAGATCATGGAGATACATATTATAGTCTTTCTTATGTCAAACTTGATGACTATTATAATCTAGATACAAATATTGTGTTTCCAGAAGGATATGGAGGAGTTGCGATTAATATGCATAATGATTTTAATCTAGATTCATATTGGTGGAAATCTAATTTAATGAACCCTAAACCAGAATTTCCTTCGTATCCTGGTGAATCTCTTTTAGGATATTATAAAAATATTCTTGCCCAGGTTTATGAAGATCCAATCAACGGGATAAGAATTACTTTAGATTCACTTACAGATAATGAGGCTCAAGTAACAATAGAACAAATACCTATAGAAAGACCACCACAATGTTCTGATATGATTGATAATGATGGGGATAAACTAATAGATTATCCAGATGATTTTGGTTGTGAAAGTGTTAAAGATGATGATGAAATGAATATTGTTTATAGAAACGAGGATGTTAATGAAGATGGAGCGATAAATATAAATGACTTAGTTGTTGTTGCTGTTAAGTTTGGAGAAACTGGTTGTGATATTAATAATAATTTTTGTGGCAGGGCTGATGTTAATAGGCTTGGAGATGTTGATATTTCTGATTTAGTTGCTGTTGCTATGGCTTTTGATTGATTGCTTTTGGTTTATCAATAATCTAATAGAGTTGATGTTATGAGGAGGATGTATAAGGCTTAAATTGTTTTATTTGTTATAAGTATTTTATTTGAACTCTTTATTGGCTATAACTTCAAGATTCCTTGAACTCTTTGTTAGCTATAACTTCAAACTCTTTTGAATTCTTCACTGGGTTTAAATAGTAATTATTTCTATATATTTTATGAGGATAAAGATTTCAAAAATCTTTAAGCAAACCAATATAAACTAAGATTAAGATGGGAGATAAAAAATCAGATAAGAAAAAGAAAATGTCAGAAGATAAATTCATATTAATGGATTTAGATGATGAAAGGATAGGGGATGTAGCAGAAGTCCTAAAAAGCAAGATTAGTAAAAAAATATTAGATTTTTTAGGAGATATTAGGGAGGCAAGTGAAAAAGATATTGCAGGAGGTTTAGATGTTCCTATTAATACTATAGAGTATAATTTAAAAAAATTAATAAAATCAGGATTTATTAAAAAATCAAAAAATTTTTTCTGGAGTGTTAAGGGAAGAAAAATAGATTTATATAAATTAGCAAATAAACATGTTATAATTGGAACAAAAAAACCTAATTTTAATTATTTGAAAACTGTTTTTCCTATTTTCCTTGTTTTACTAGTTTTTGTGATAGCAGGTGCATTATTAATTTTAAATACTGATAAAAATTCTGGAGTTGCAGATGAGGGCAATTTATTAAAACAATTTTCTTCTCAGCAAGAGATGAATCAATTTTTAAAAGAGAATTCTGAAGCAGGCAGTCTTTTTGGTAATTTTTATCAAGGTCTTAGCAGGGTTGGTAAAAGCAATACAATTGCTCCTGAAGTTTCTTTTGCAGAATCTGTTGCAGATGGTAGTGGAGGAGCTACAGACTATTCAACAACAAATATACAAGTTGAAGGTGTTGATGAAGCTGATATTGTAAAAAATGATGGCAAGTATATTTATGTTGTCTCAGGAAGCAAGATAGAGATTATAGAAGCTTATCCTACTGAAGAGATGAGGATTATAAAAGAACTAAAACTCAATGGAAGTATCAATGATATTTTTATTAATAAGAATAAATTAATTGTTTTTGGAGGAGAATATAAGTATGTTCCTCATGTTGGAGAGGCAGAAATTGCTGTGGATTGTGCAGGGCCTGGATGTGGAAGAGGATATTCTGTTTATGAAACTCTGGTTTATATTTATGATATTAGTGATAAGGAAAATCCTGTTTTAGAGAACAAGATTGGAAATGATGGAAGTTATGTTCAATCTAGGATGATTGGAGATTATGTTTATGTTATAAGCACTAAATATGTGAATATTGAACAGCCTAGACCTCCTGTTTATTGGGCTAATGGAGTTGAGAAAATAACTCCTGTAAATGAAATTTATTATTTTGATTATCCTGACACAAGCTATGTATTTAGTTCTATACTTGCAATTGATATTAATAGTGGAGAATTTACTAGCAAGGTTTATTTAACAGGAAGCACTAGGAATATCTATGTTCCTCAGGATAATATTTATTTAACCTATGAGAAAAGATTAAGTTATGCTGATTTTTTAGATGAGATGGTTGAGGAAGTTTATTATCCTCTTCTTCCAATTTCTTATAAAAATAAGATTAAAGATATTTTAGATTCTAATAAGGAGGATTATGATAGCTTAAATGAGATTAGTCAGATTATTAAGGAGTATTCTAATTCTCTGAAAGGAGAAGAAAAAGCAAGATTTGATTCTGACTTGCTAGAAAAAATGGATAATTATCAGAGAAGTTTGCAAAAAAAACTTGAGAATACAATGATTCATAAGATTAATATTAATAAATTGGATGTTGATTATATTGGTGTTGGAGAAGTTCCAGGACATGTTTTAAACCAGTTTTCAATGGATGAGTAT
>CAZGSA010000045.1:0-7724 GCA_964528215.1 Candidatus Woesearchaeota archaeon | reverse complement strand
TCCAAACCAAGAAAAACTTTTATGGTTTTTCTGGTCCAAAAAATCTTTGATTTTTTCGGAATTTATAACTGTATCTTTAGTTAAGCCCCTCAATAAATTAGGGGGTTATCAATTTTAGACATATTAATTTACCACTTGTTTCATTTTCATAACTTTCTTTAAGAAGTTTTTCTTCTTCTTCTGTTAATTGTGAATCTTCGTCATGCATATTTTCTTTTATTAGATTAACATCTATTTGTATTTTATTTAGTTTCACTAATTTGACGGATCTTTTTGCAATCTTTTTTCCACTTGCAATTATTACAAATGCCTGAATTATTTGAGAATTCATTTGTTCCATAACAGGCCATTAATAAATTTCTTTGTTCTGTTTCACTTTTAGCCATGAAATATCATAGATTTAGGGGTTTATATTCACTTCTATACTCTAGTTTTATCTACTTTCTTTTCCAATCCTTACTCACACTATTGCAAGTATCAATTGTTAAAGAATTATCATCATCACTTAGTCTTTGTAAGAATTTTATTTTATCAGGATTACCTTTTTTTTCTATTTTCTGTTTAATCTCTGAAGTTAAAATTTCATCTTCTTTTTCTGTATTTTCATAGGATACAAATGAAGATTCTCTTATTGATACATCTTCTATAATTGTATTAACCTTGACTGGTTCTGGTTTTTTTAATTCATCACTAATAAAATATTTATTTAATGAACTAAAATCAGGTTCTTTTTCTTCCATGAATTAGAAATATAATCTAGGGCTTATAAAGATGGGGGTTATATAATGTTCGCGCATAAGTGAAGCCCTAAGCAAAGCAAAGAATTAGGATGAGTCGCGGTGAATAATTAAACTGCTATTATATCTTCTGCAGGACAAAATCCAAAGGATTTTGAATTCAGAATTCAGGAGTCCAAACATTTATATAAATTAAAGATTTTCAGTATTATTATGGGAATACAAACAGAATATAATCCCGATTTAGCATTAAGAAATATTAGAGAATTCAAAAAAGATGATAGGAAAAAGGAGGAGTGTATTCCTGAAAATCTTGCCAAGGGACAAATCCATGAATTTCTAAAAAAGGGTCAAAGAAATTATTGGATTGAAGGAGAAATCCCATTGTTAGAAACAAAAGGAAATCAACAAATTTCAAAGCCATTGGCGAGCATTATTATCTTAGAAGCAATACATTTCTTATTAGATAGTGAGACTTATACAAAAGGAAAATATAAAGTTGTTGAAGTCTTTGACCCTAATGACTTCAAAATTCATTTTAATGGATTTTCCAAAGCAGAGTAGGCCGAATTCTGAATTAAACAAACTAATTATTAGACGTTATTTGATTAATTTTACCAGAAGCATTAGCCTTGCCACAAGCTTCCTTCCATCTACAGTTATTGCAAATCCCAGAATTATTAGACCATTCATTTGTTCCATAACAATTTTTTTGTGCATATCCTTGTTCTAATTGACTTTTAACCATAGAATAGTCACTCTTTTAGGGGTTATATTTACTCGTATACTCTAGTTTTCAGTGAGATTTTTCCAAGATATACTTTTTTTAATATATACTCTAGAATATAGAATAAAAAAGACGCCCACGCCGAGAATCGAACTCGGGATGCTACCGTGACAGGGTAGAGTACTAACCGCTATACTACGTGGGCATGTTAAAAATAGATTTTTCTAGTTTTTAAAGCTAACTATAGATTACATCCCTTTAAACTATATTTTCAAAATCAAAGAAAATAAGCAATTAAATACGAAAAAATAATTAAATGAAAAGTTCTTGGGATTATTGCATAAGCTATAAACTCTCTAAATTTCATTTTAAAAATCCCTGTTAAAATCGGAAAATAAGGTAGAGGAGTTAAAGCCAGTATACTGATTCCAATTTTTCCATATTTCTTAAACCAACTCAAACCCTTTTCATAATTTTCCTCTCCAACAATCTGGATAGAGATTCTTGGTCCATACTTAATCCCAAGATAATAACCAAAAAAATTAGAACTAATAGCTCCTATAAACATATAAAAAAATAATGTTTTAAAATCCAATCCCAATAATAATCCGTTTGCAAAAGGAACAAGGGCACTTACAAATGGCTGAGGAATAACCTCAAGTAAAAAAGCAGATATAAAAACAACCCAGTATCCATATTTATCAATACTACTTTTTAAACTTCCCTCTATTTGACTCTGCAAAGTATTATAATTTAAAAGAGAATAAATAAGTAAAACTAGAATTATCAGTCCAAATAAAAAACTGCCCCTTTTAATCCATTTAATCACACTTTTTTGCATTTTCTATCTCTGATTCCCTATCTCTATTCTTTAAAATAGAGGTATAGTTTTATATCTTTCTATTTATCTTAAAAATTAATATTTTTCTCCTTTAATCAAAAAAACAAGTGCAACCACACACTTTAGTGTGTGGTTTGTGACAAGCACTTGTTTCCAACGAAATTTTTCAGGAAATTTCGTGGCACTGAAAATCTCCTAGATTTTCATGTGTTAGGACTTCAAAACCTCAAGAATTTTTAATTCTTGATGGCTATTAAAATTCTAGGAATTTTAAAGTCTCTAGATTTTGATAGTGCTCAGGATTTAACAATCCTGGCATGCTCAAGACCAAGAAAAACTTTTATGGTTTTTCTGGTCCAAAAAATCTTTGATTTTTTCGGAATTGAAGACAAGTAATCTACCACATCCTTTATGATGTGGTTTTCAATTCTTGACATAATAAAAAGCTTAAATTTTATCCTACATAGATTAAAATTACAGAAAGATATTGTGAATTACTACATTCTAAAAAAATATAAAACATATTGTAAAAACTTAAAAAACCTAGGACCCTTAAAAAACAATGGATAATCCTAATCTTAATTTCTATAGAGAACAGATTGATAGTCAAATAATCAGATTATTATCTCAAAGAAATAATCTCAGTAAACAAGTTAAACAATATAAAAAAGAAAATAATTTACAGATTTTTAATGCAGAAAGAGAGCAAGAGATTTTTGAAAAATTAAAACAAGAGGCCAAGATACTTAACATTGATTCAGAATATTTAAAAAAAGTTTTTGAATTAATAATACTAAATTCCCATAAACTTCAGGAAGATTAGATTTTATTTTTATCTAAATTTATATTTTCAATCTTTCCTTTTTTCTTAGTTTTTGAATCTTTAGAAAAAGAATTTTTATCAGTTAGTTCATTTGCAACAAAAGCAGAAGATTTATTTTTATTTAATAAATCTTTATTTTTAGTTTTATTTATTTCTAATAAGTTTTTATTTTTAGGTTTTGATAAAGCTCTATCAACTTTCTGATTTTTATCACTTAAATTCTCTTTAACTCCTGATTTTAATTTCTCTTTTTTATTCTCAGCCTCAGGATTTTGTTCTTTTATAGATTTTTTAAGAATATTTTTATTTTTAGTCTTATTTATTTTCAACAAAAAACTATTTTTTTCCTTGTTTGTTTTTAACAATCCCTCTTTGTTTTTAGATTTCTGAGGATGTAATGCTTCCTGAGTTCTTTTATTTTCTTGATTTTTTAAACAAGCTATTTTAGCCATAACCTTTTCCCTAGATTTTCTTATTAAATGAGCTATTTCAGCTAAGATATACATTCCAAAGACAATCAGGACAATGTAATATCTTCCAGTATAAATATACCATCCTGCAAAAATCAGCATAATACAAAATAAGATAAAAAAGAGAAGTTTAACAACCAATCTTGGAATAAAACCTACTTCATTTATCACTTTAAATGATTTTTTTAAAAATTCTTCTGCTAATAACTGCATTTTATCTCTCCTCTTTTTCTAGAATTATATAAAATATCTAGTTTAAATATATTTCTAGATAAAAAATTTATATTTATAGGAGGTTATTTAAATTTAAAATAATTAATAAAAAAATGAAGACTTTAATAAATATTCCAACACAAGGAAATAATGATGTTATAAACATAACTCATGAAGTTCAGAAAGTTATTGAAAGAGCAGAAGTAGAATCTGGCATTGTTAGTTTATTTGTAATTGGTTCAACAGCCGGCTTGTCTGTAATTGAGCATGAACCAGGATTAGTTAAAGATATTCAAGAAGCTTTTTCAAGATTAATCCCTTCTGATAAAGATTATTATCATAATGAAAAATGGCATGATGATAATGGATATTCACATATTCGTGCAACTATTCTTAAACCAGATTTAATAGTTCCATTTAAAGATAATAGATTACAATTAGGACAATGGCAACAAATAATCTTAATTGATTTTGACACAAAACCAAGAGAAAGAGAGGTAGTTGTTAGTGTTATGAGTGATAAAAGTGATTGTTAGTATTATAGGTGATTAAAAAGCAGATTTAAGATTAATAGATTAATTTATAATAATACTTAAATAATCTATTGACTTCCATAAGACATGTCTAAAAAGAATTTATTACAAAGAATTGGAGAGAAAATACAAGAAAGAAAAATAGATGCCTACATGCACACTGAACAATTTTGGTTAGATAAAGAATGTTATACCTCAGACCCTTATGCTTCTCAAAAGAGAAGTCTTTTTGCTGGACAAGAAAAAATGGTTGCAAAAAATTGGATTTTAAAATTAGGAGATTACTTAGCAGGTAAAAAAGACTAAATTTAATCAAGTAAAAATTTCATCTATAAAACTTATCTAAATTAGAAATTATCCTCACAATATTCTTAACTTCCTTAACTCACTAATACATTGTTTATTATTTTTAAATAAAATCGTTTTCATACCCAATTTAGAAGCAGGTTTAAGATTATAATCTCGATTATCAATAAAAACAATTTCCTTATATCTTAAACTCTTATTTTTTTTCTTTAATTTTTGCATTAAAAATCTATAAATTTTAGGATTTGGTTTTCTCATTCCAACTTCATTAGAAACAACAACAACATCAAAGTCCTTAATATCTTTCTCAGGCATTAAACTAGGTTTAGATAAAGCCCATTGGTCAGATAAAATGCCAATAAGAATCTCTTTTTTCTTTAATTTAAAAGCAATCTTGTAAAGTTTTTTATTTTTCTTTAAATGTTTATTATATAATCTGCCAAATAATTTAGTTAGATAAGTAGAAGTTGTCTTTAAATTACTAGCAAGAATTTTAATAGCATCTTTATCACTGATTTGACCTTCCATCGATTTAGGATAAGCATTATCAATTGTATCAAACCAGGAATCTAGACTTAATCCGAATTTTTCAGCAGCATATCCATGGGTGCTTTTATGTTTCTGTCTTTTTAATCTCTTTCTGATTCTAAGAACTCCTCCAACATCAAATATTACTGCTTTTATTTTGCTTTTCATTTTAACCTTTTTTATATCCTAAAATAATCTTTATTTAGTCTATCAAAACCATGATAATGGTTATCATAATAATAAGTTTTTAATATTTCACCTATTTTTACATCCTCTAGAGATTATTAATTTCTTCACAACTTCAATCTACCTTCTTGCCAATCTCTAACAATTACTGCAACAGTTCTATTTTCATCAACAATCCCCTTTTTTAAAAGATAACCTTTTTTCTTTCCAATCATTTCTATAATATCATAAAAATCTTCTTCTTTAATTTTTATATCATAATGTTTTTCAAAGGCTTTTTTATTATGTCTTAAAAAAAGTTTGATTACAGAATCTGAAACTAAGTCTGGATTTTTTAGTCTTTCATTATCTTTTGCACCAATCAAACCATACCTTATTTCATCATCAATATCTTCTTTTTTTAAGGGAATAACTCCTGGGCTATCAATTAATTTAATTTCTTCTGTTGCCCTTACCCAATGTATTCCATGAGTTGTTCCAGATTTCTTACTTACTTTTACTTTCCTTTTATGAGCTAAAGCATTAATAATAGAAGATTTTCCAACATTAGGATACCCCAAAACCCCAACAACAATATCTGCCCTAGCCTCTCTATAAATAGGTTTAGGCTCAAACCTGTCCCTTTCAATAATCTCTCTCTTACCATACTTTTTAAATAATTTTTTTATTGCATAAACCAAAATTTTAACAGAACTAGGATTTTTAGCAGAAACAAAAACAACTTCTCCTTTTAATTTTAGTTTCTTAACAGCTTTGTTAAGTCTGGTTTTATTTACTAAATCTGACTTATTAATAACAAAAATAACAGGCCTGCCAATCTCTTTAATTAAATCTTCAACTTGTTTATTTCTAGAAAGCTCAACTAATCTTGAGTCTAAAACTTCTAAGACTAAATCTGATTCAGTAATAATTCTTTTAATAACATCCCAATAAGGCTCAATATTTGTTGATTTATTCATTTTTTAATTTCAATATTTCTTTTTATCTAATATCTAGACTCAATAAATAGCAATTATGCTCACATCAACATATCTTTTCATGTCAAATTAATAATCTTTATAGATTAAGCATCTAATAAAAAGAGGATTTCATTTATATAGTTTTTTAAATTAATATTCCCTCTTATTATAATGAAAAAACAAAAACTTAATCCAAATAAAAAAATAGAATTACTAGCACCAGCAGGAGATTTCCCATCATTGATTTCAGCTATAAATGCAGGGGCAGATGCTATTTATTTTGGAATAAAAGACTTTAACATGAGAGCAAGAGCCAAAAATTTTAAAATATCAGATTTGCCAAAAATAAAAAAATTATGTGAAAAAAAAGGTAAGAAAGTAAAAAGATATCTTACTTTAAATACAATAATTTACAATAATGAATTAAAAAAGATAGAAAAAATAATAAAAAAAGTCAAGCCATATATTCATGCAATTATATGTTCTGATATTTCTGTTATGCTTTTATGCAAAAAATATAAAATTCCATTTCATATTTCAACCCAATGTTCTATTTCAAATACCGAAACTGCTAAGTTTTATAAAAAACTAGGAGCAGAGAGAATTGTTCTTGCAAGAGAATTAAATTTAAAACAAATAAAAGAAATATCTAAAATAATTGATGTTGAAACCTTTATCCACGGAGCAATGTGCATCTCTATTTCAGGAAGATGTCTTATAAGCCAATTTTGCTTTAATCAATCTGCAAACAGAGGAAAATGTATTCAACCATGCAGAAGACCCTATTCAGTATATTACCTTAAAGATAATCAAAAAAATGAACTTAAAATAGATAATAAATTTGTATTGTCTCCCAAAGATTTATGCACATTACCTTTTATTGAAAGGCTAAAAAAAGCAGGAATCACTGCATTTAAAATTGAAGGAAGAAACAAAGAACCAGAATACATTGATATGGTTGTTAGAACCTATAGAAAAGCAATAGATAAAAAATTAACTAAAAAAGAAATTAGAAAAAGCCTTGAAGAACTAAATAAAGTTTATAACAAAGGTTTTTCATCCGGGTTTTATTTAAAATCTCCAACTTCTGATGATTTCTCAACTAGTGAGCATAGTTCTGCTACACAATCTAAAAAATTCATTGGAAAAATAACTAAATTTTATCCTAAAATTAATGTAGGATTACTTTATTTAAATAATGGACCTTTAAAAATTAAAGATGAAATTCTTATAATTGGAAAAACAACTGGTTTATTAAAACATAAAATTGAAAGTATGGAAATAAACCATAAAAAAGTTAAGATTGCAAAAAAAGGAGAAAATGCAGGAATAAAACTTCCATTCTGCAGAAAAAATGATAAAATTTATGCCAAAACATAAATCTGCTGAAGCCTTAAGAAA
>CAZGSA010000044.1:0-7947 GCA_964528215.1 Candidatus Woesearchaeota archaeon | reverse complement strand
TTCACCTGCGAACTAATTTTCGGTTGCTAGTGACATATGTCACTGGGTCATACAGTCTAAAGAGAGACTTGTTTAAAAATAAAAAAAATTTTAAGTCTTCCAGAAAATATTTAAGAAAATCTAGAGTATAATTCAGAAGATAACCTATTTGTATATTATTTGATCTATAGTCTTGCTTAAAGGAACTTGTAAAATAGGAACCTCTTTTTTCTTATATTTTCTAACTAAATAAAAAACAACAAAATAACTTATAAATGAAAATACAATGCTTGTAACTATGCTTCCTATTAAATATCTTAAAGTTCCTCTAAAGATTTGGTTTAAAAACTCAAAGTGAAGGTTAATTATAGGAATGTCTCCTAAAAAGAGATTACCTATAAAATAATCTAAGGGAATTATCATAAGCATTACTAAAGGATTCCATACAATAAGGGCCAATAATAAAGATATTTTACTTACTTTTTTGAAAATTAAAATTATAAATGCAATTATTAGGGGTTCTAATATCATGATTGGTAAAAGAGTTATAGCAGTTCCTATTGCAAAACCCAATGCTATCTCCTTAGGAGATTTTTTAATTGCAAGAACTTCTTGAAAATGTTTCTTAAGTTTAGTCTGATATTTTTTGAACATATGATTATATTTAAAACCCTAATCTTAATAAACCTACCCTTAAAAAAGATTATAAAATTATTATTAAACTATTTTAATTATCTATTTTTCTCTTTTTTCTCTTTTTTCTCTTTTTTCTCTTTTTCTAAATCCTTTTTATAGACAATGGTCCTATAGGGAAAGGGTATTTCAATTCCCTGTTTATCAAACTCTTTTTTAATACTTTCTATCAAATCAAAACCTGTTCCCCAAGCTTTATTAGGTGTTTCTACCCAAAAATATAATCTTAAATTAACTGCAAAATCTCCACATTCAGTTACATTAACATGCGGATTTTTTTTCTCAATCTCTCCTTTTTCGTTTTTTGTCTCTGGAATAATAACATCTGGATGCTTTTTTGCTTCTTCTATCATTATATTTTTTGCTTTATCAATATCA
Organism: Candidatus Woesearchaeota archaeon; assembly: GCA_964528215.1. Taxonomy (GTDB): domain Archaea; phylum Nanobdellota; class Nanobdellia; order Pacearchaeales; family GW2011-AR1; genus ARS1285. The sequence goes on along the minus strand of CAZGSA010000044.1, from coordinate 6,897 downwards.
GAATCATAACTTATCCCCATATCAATTGTCCATAATAATTTCTCTTCTTTTAGACTATAATTAATTATTTCTTTTTCAGATAATACAGAATTAGGAATGATTATTCTCCGATTATCCCATGTTTTAATTATTGTATGTCTTAATGTTAAATCCTCTACATCACCCAAATCATTTCCTATCTTTAACCTATCTCCTATTCTAAAAGGTGCAAAAAGTACAATAGATATCCCTGATATAATATTTGATAATGTCTTTTGTGCTGCAAATCCTATTATAATCGCTAAGATACCTGCTCCTGCCAATAGTGAAATAGAAAATGTCTTAAATCCAGGAATTTGAAAAAGAATAGCTATCATTGCGGATAAAAAAATTAGATAGGTTATTACCATCTTTAGAAAATTTACTCTTGTCTGTTTTAATTTTTTCTCTTCTGTTAATTTTTTTACTGAAATTTTCTTTAATATCCTATTAAAATGAATTCTAAGTATATAGTTTACAATAATAGCAATCATAAGAATTATAATAGTTCTTATAATCATGTGCACATACTCATTTTGTAAAATAGTTTCAAGATTGGTTGCCATCCTAAGTCTAAGTTAAATCCTTATTTAAATCTTTATCCGATTATCTTTTTTGTTTAGAAAATTACTAAGAAAAATCAAAGAAAATCCTACATTACCTATGTTTTTTCCTATCTAAACCTTTATAAAACAAGGTTTCTTATACTAAACAGCTAAAATAACTTAAAATAAATAAAAATAACTCAAGGGAGGTATGCTAAAAAATGTCAGAAGGATATTGTGTAAAATGTAAGAAAAAAGTAGAGATAAAAGATCCTAAGAAAACAACAACAAAAAAAGGCAAGGCTATGATGAAGGGAAGTTGCCCTGACTGTGGAACAACAGTTTGCACTTTTAAAGTAGATTAATTAGTTTAATTTTTATTTTTTAATTTATATTATATATTTAAAATTAAGAGAATATTTAAATAAAGAATCTGTTTCTATACCTATATTTAAGGGCAAATAACATTATTAGGGGTAAATTAATCCCAACTACTAACCCTTATCTTAAAATAATAAACAAATATCCCATTAGAAAAATGCACATAAAAATACACCAAGCATATCGGACAATAGTTGCTATTTGTGATTCAAATCTATTAGGAAAAACTTTTGAAGAAGATATCAAACAAATACAAATAAAAGAAAACTTTTTCAAAGGTGAAGAAAAAGATAAGCAAGAAACAATAAAAATCATGCAAGACATGAACAAAGAAGATGCTACATTTAATATTGTAGGAGAACAAGCTATTCAAACAGCTCTAGAAGCAGGAATTATCTCTAAACAAGGAATTATAACTATAAAAAATGTGCCAGTGGCCTTAGGTTTGATGTGACCTAACCTCCTTCTGCCTTAGGTTTGATGTGACCTAACCTCCTTCTGCCTTAGGTTTGAGATAAGCTTAAAACAAGAATTAGATTATATTTTTAAAACTAAACAATCAACTGATTATTTAGAGTTCATATCCTGTATCTCTTTTGGTGTATATCCAATAGATTTTTCAAACCCTACTATAAATCTCCACTAATTCTAGCTCCTCGGTTATCTGATAATACCTCAAGTTCAACATTCCCATCACCCAATAATTCTAAAACCTGAGTAATACTATGAAATCTGTCCTCATAGAATACTCCTTGTAAACCTCTAACAGTATTCTTTTTTGCTATTTCAGCATCAATATAAAATTGAGCACATCTTTTATTTAAAAATTCTCTGTACCAATTTAATCTATGAAAAAAAAAACACCCTTAGTTATGAATACTAAATCTCCATTTTCTACTTGTTTATTGCACTGCCCACATTGGTAACCATCTACCATATTAAACTATTAAATCTGTTCTTTAAAACTATTTCTATACTAAACAATCATCTGATTGTTTATTTAGCAAAACTAATGTATTTTTATATGTAAAATAAAAGGGTTTGAGGAGATAAATTGTTTAGAACTACTTTTTATGTAAAACTAAAGAATTCAAAACCCTTATAAACACATCTTTTCTCCTTAATTTATATTAATCAATAGATTTACAATGGCACAATTTAAAGATAAATCAAAAAGAAATAAACCAAGAGATCATAATGCGCCTGCGGTTTATACCACTTTAAGAGTTAGAACTCCAAAGCAAGATGAGGTTATTGGAATAGTTGAACAAAGAGTAGGTGCAAACAGGATGATTATAAAATGCTTAGATGATAAAGAGAGAAATTGTAGAATTCCAGGTGCTTTAAGAAGAAGGCTCTGGATTAGACCTGGAGATACTGTAATTATAAGACCTTGGGAATTTGAAGGGGATAAAAAAGGAGATATTTTATTTAAATATACTCCTGCAGCCATAGAATGGTTAAGAAGAAAGGGATTTATTAAAGAAGTTAAATCTGAATTCTAAAAACAAAAATCTTATTAACTTAAATTTATTTAAGTTCATAGGAATAATACGTACATATAACTCTTAAAACATCAAAACAGATTATCTTTTACCTGACTAACTAAAAATATAAATAATAATTCCAAATGCAAGAAATATACCTAGAAAACCTGAGAAAAGTTCTAAAAAACAAAAATACACTTGAGAAAGAACTTGAAGTCAAAATAAACAATAAAGGGAAAAATGTTTTTATAGATGGAGATGCAGAAAAAGAATTTATTGCAATAGAGATTCTTCAGGCAATTAATCTTGGATTTTTAATTGAAAAAGCACTCTTATTAAAACAAGAAGAGATAATTTTTCAAACAATCAATATTAAAGAAATAACAAAAAGGCATGATTTAGAAAGAGTAAGGGCAAGAATAATTGGAACTCATGGGAAAACATTGCAATGTTTAGAAGGATTATCAAAATGTAGTCTCTGTCTTCATTATAATCAGGTTGGAATTATTGGGAATGTAGAAGAAATTGAAAATGCTAAACAAGCATTAAGATCTTTAATACAAGGAAGCAAACAAGGAAATGTTTATGCAAGATTAGAAAGATTAAAAAAAGATAAGAAAAAACAAACCTATCTTAAAAATGAGTTAAAAAATAAAGATTAAACTAAAAAAACAAACAAATAAGTTTAAATAATAACTTTATTTCAGAATTTCAAGACCTCGTGGCTCAGTTGGTAGAGCATTCGGCTGTTAATGTTTTTAGCAGAAACCGAAGGGTCGCTGGTTCGAGTCCAGCCGAGGTCGTTTTTCTAAAATGAACAAACAATATCTTCAGCAACTTCAAAAATTTCTAACAGAGAATTTAAAAAACTCAATTCAATTTAAAGATAAAAATCAAAAAATAGCACTTGGATTTTCAGGAGGGCTTGACTCTTGCATTATTGCTAAATTACTTAAAGATTTAAAAATAAAATATACAGCCTATGTAGTAGGTGTTAAAGATTGCAAAGACCTTGATACAGCAGAAACAGCTTCAAAAGAACTAAATATACCTTTAAAAAAAATAATCTTAACTGAAAAAATAATCAAAAAATATCTTCCTGTTCAAATAGAGATTCTCAAACAACTTTATGAAAAAAATAAACAACAGATAAAACCAGAAACACCTGAAAAAAAATTAAATCCAGTTTCAGTAACTTCAAATTTCCCTTTATTTTTTGTTGAAAAATATTCTAAAGAAAAAATAATTGTTTCTGGTTTAGGAGCAGATACAATCTTTGGAGGATTTTATAAATATCTAAACTTAGCCAGACAAGAATCTATAAATCAAATAAAAAAAGAAACAGATATCTTAGAAAAATTTGATTATAAAGAAGACATTACAACTGCTGCTTATTTTAACAAACAGATTATTATGCCTTTCCTAGATAAAAAAGTTATAAATCTTTCAAGAAAAATCCCTTATGAATTAAAAATAAAAAACAAACAAAGGAAATATATTCTAAGAAAATTAGCAAGAGAGATTAAACTTTCAAAATCAATCTCAGAAAGAGAAAAGAAATCAGCCCAGTATGGTTCAGGAATAATGAAAATAATTTTAAGATTAGCAAAAGAACAAGGATTAAGTTTAACACAACAAATCAAACAAATTGCAGAATATTAATACCAAATATATCTTCGACAAACTAAATATTTAAAACTATGCTTCTATTAAAAAAAGTTATGGTAAATCCTTTTGACCATTATCAATTAACAGTAGAAAAGGCTCAAAAACCAGGGGCTACTTATTTACATGTAAGAGAAAAAATTTCTCCTGAATTTATCTTAGATTTAAATATCTATAATCCTCCTACATCTCATTCTCAGCTTACAATTGAAATATATGAAAAAGAAAATGCCCAGTTTTTTCATGATACATTTTATTTTGATGAAAAAGGAAAACTAATAACACATACTAACAGATGCTTTGAAGGTGATCAAAAAAAATGGTCTCCTAAAAAAGAAAATAAAAAACTAACAGCATTGATTGAGAATAGTGAAGAAATCTATAGATTATTAGAAAATATCTCAATACCTGAAGAATTAGCAAATCACCCCATATTAACTAGATTAAAAACTAGGAGTTTAAAAGAAGATTTATAAATCAAATCCCATCACCCCATAGTAACTAAATTTTCTTAACATCTTACTAGATTCTTAGGATATATAAAAAAATAAAATTCCTAACAAACATTTATATATCTTAAACATATTAAAGATTTAAGTTAATACTTAAAAGAGAATGGATATAGTAAAATTAATAGGGATGTGTGAACATCATTTTAATGCTTTAGAAAAAATAGAGGCTAAAGAACCTATAGACAATCAAGAACACTTCTGTGCTAATATTTGCAATGGTAATTATAATTATTTATATAATCATTGCACTCCAAAATTTATAACAATAGAAAGTGCAAAAGAATTAGTAAAACAAAGAATGCCAAGAGCATATGTTGCATGAAAACAAAAATATAAATTTTCACATTAATGTGTGAAATTTCCCCTAAATCTCTTTTGCATTCTTAAACTACTCCTAAAACTTCTTCAATCATTTCTTCTGCATAACTCAAAATTTTAAATAATATTAGTACCACATTTTAAAAAATGTAGATTTCTTTTAAATTTAAAATCTAAAAAATAGATAATTTTTAAGAATTATAAACTCCAAAATTTTAAAAACTCTTATTTCCTTAAAGTTATATGAAAAACATTAAAATATATAAAAAGTGGTGGTTTTGGTTATTACTAATTGTTTTGCTAGTTCTAGTTTTCCCAAAAACATGTGGTCCTGTTAAACCTCTTGCAAATTCAACAACCACCTACTCTTGTTCAGGAATCCCACTAGTCTTTGGCTCAAATGCTAAGGATATCTGGTGTTCTGGGTTTTGCATTATTAAAGATAATACAATAATAGGAAAACAAACAGAAAAATCAATAGATGACTCTAGCATTCCTTTTATGTCTGGAATGACTGAACAATTTTCAAAATTACTCTTGCCACTTATTGGAATCTTAATTTTAATAGGAATAATTCAATGGTTAGGTTCATATAAGAAAAAAGGAACCACAGAAATAAAAGTATATAGGGGAAATTGAATATCAAATAATCTTTAAAAATCTATAAAGATAAATATAAACATATCAATAACTCCTAGAACATAATTTGAGAAAAACAGGCATCAAACAAGAAGATATCACCTCTCGCTCAACATATACAATAAATTATTAAAACAAAAAAAATGGAATTTGACAAAGTAATTAAAAAAAGGGCATCTATAAGGAATTACTCTTTAAAAAAACCAAAACCAGAAGAAATAATTGAGTTAATAGGGGCTGCAAATACAGCTCCCTCCCCTGGCAATTTAGAGATTGTTAGATTCATAATTATTGAAGATAAAGGCAAAATACATCAACTAGCTCAATGCTGTCAGCAAAAATTTGTAAGTGATGCACCATATGTAGTAGCTATTTGTTCATATCCTCAGAGAGTTAAGAGAATGTATGACAAAAGAACAGAAAAATATATTCAACACCATGTTGGAGCTGTTGTTGAAAACTTTTTACTAAAAGCAACAGATATTGGATTAGCAAGTTGCTGGGTTGGAGCATTCACACCTGAAACAAAAGATATTCTCAAAATTCCAGAAGATATTAATTTAGAAGTAATTCTTCCAATAGGATATCCAGAAAAAATAAACAAAACAAAACAAAAACCTAAACACTCTTTAAACAACAGAGTTTTTTTTGAATCCTATGGAAACAAATATCAAAAACCCTTTAGGTCAAGTCATCCTGGGTAATTGAAGAAGAAATTAACATCCTCCTACGCCCAAATATATCTTTGTCTATATTTTATTCTTAAGTTATATAGAACACTTGAATTTTTCATCTACATAACTTAAAGTTTTGTATGATATTAATATTTCTTTTAATAAAAAAACCTGCCCAAAAAATAAATAGGCAGGCAATAAAAATAAAAAACCCATACATAAATTGTTATAATTAATCCCTATATTCTACAACATCAATACCTAATTCTGAAAACTCTCTATTTCTCTCTTTTTCATAATCTTGTATTCTATGCTTTCCAAGGATATAAGGACTTGAAACCCCAGTCATAATGGTAATAACTCTAACTCTGCCTTCAAAATCTTTGTTAATTCTAGCACCAATAATAACCTGAGCCTCTGAAGCAATATTGTCTGTAACTAATTTTCCTATCTGACTAAATTCTTCTAATTTCATGTCAGGCCCACAAGTAATATGTATCAAAGCACCACTAGCACCCTTGTAATCCACGTCTAACAATGGATGTGTCAAAGCCTGTCTTACAGCCTCACTAACCCTATCACTTGAATCAGACTCTCCAATACCAATAACAGCAACTTCACCTTTCTTCATTATTGTGGAAACATCTGCATAATCTAA
>CAZGSA010000043.1:0-8179 GCA_964528215.1 Candidatus Woesearchaeota archaeon | reverse complement strand
TTTTCTGGTCCAAAAAATCTTTGATTTTTTCGGAATTGAAGACAAGTAATCTACCGCGCCCTAAAGGATGTGGTTTTCAATTCTTGACATAAGAGATTGAAGTTGAAGTTATCTAAATTAAGAAATAACCATTTAGATTATTGAAGTTGAGATAATTTAGTTAAATAAGGTATTAATTTTAAACATATTCTTAAATTATTAATAAAACCTCTTCAATAGTCTAATCTGCATAACTTAAAGCCTTATATTAATACTACCTCTTAAAAATACAGATTTTTTATATTTTAAAAAGAAATAAAAATCTATCCAATAATAATGCTTCTTTCTTCCTCTCTTTTTCTTGAAATTTTTCTTGAAACATCCATTAATGCAGGATATAATTGTTCTGCCATTGTAGGTGTAAAACCTAGATTAGTCATAACTTCCCTATAATCATCTGCAGTAATTCTGCAACCTTCATACATTCCAAAATGCATATAAACTTCCTTTTTCTCTCTTTCTTCTTTAATTATCTCTCTCAATTTTTCAGCATATTTTGGATATCTTCTTTCAAATTCTTCAACTCCTTCTTTCATAGTTCTAGCTTTCATTTTATTCTTTTCTTCAATTCTTGCATAAGTTCTTTCTCCACCAAACCTAACATTAAATTCTCCAGCAGCCTCTAAAGCTATTGGTTTTTTCTGTCTCTTAAGTTTGCCAGATACACTTGAAATCGGAATCTCAATCCTATCTGTTGCAATTAGCCTAATTAAATGTCCTTCAGCTGTCATTTTATCTTATTCATAATCCTCCTTACATTAAGTTAATAAAAACAAACAAAAAAGATATTTAATGTTAAGAGGTGATTACTATCACCACATATAGAAAGATATTTAAAATAAAAATAACTAGTATTAATATCTTATTGTCATCAAAAAAACTAATAATCCTTAAAAATATGAGATATACAGAAGATAATTTAGATATTCATCTTCATAGCATTACTTCAAATAAATTATCAATATCAAACAAAATGACAGAGCAAATAAAACAAGCAGGATTAACAGATAATGAAAGCAAAGTATATCTTGCATTAATAGATTTAGGTCCCTCTCTTGCAGGGCAAATATCAAGAAAAACTGGATTACATAGAAGAACTATTTACGATGTAATAGAAATGCTGATTAAAAAAGGACTTGTAGGATATATTAAAAAAAATAATAGAAAACTGTTTCAAGCAAGCAATCCTAATAGAATTCTTCAGATAATTCAAGAAAAACAAAACATTCTATCTCCAATTGTTTCAGAATTACAAAAAAAATATACAAAAACTAAAGAAAAAGAAGAGACTAATTTTTACAAAGGCAAAGAAGGATTAAAAACAATTTTTGAAGACCAATTAGAATCCAATGAAATTCTTATTCTTGGAGCATCTCCAAAAGCCTACAATATTCTTCAATTTTATTTCAAATGGTATGATAAATCTAGAAAACAAAAGAAGATAAAATCAAGAATAATAACTCAAACAAAAGAAATTAAAAAAACAAAAATACCATTAGCAGAAATTAGATATCTTCCAAAGAAATATTCAAATCCTGTTGCAGTTAATATTTATGGAAATAAAACTGCAATTATCCTCTGGGCAACAGAACCAATTGCAATAGTAATAAACAACAAAGAGATTACAGAGGGTTATAAAAATTATTTTGAACTAATGTGGAAAATAGCTAAGAAGTGAAATTAAAACTTATATCTCAATAATGTATATTTTATTCTACTTTTAAACCATACAAAGAAAATTCTCTAAACTCTTCCCCTATTCTCACCCATATAACTTAAAATTTTATAGAATCTAATCATCTTCATAACCTCAATCCTAATAAGCTATTTTCAGAAATTATAAAAGATAAATCTTTTAGCTTTTCAAGAATTATCAAAACTATTCTAATCTGATATAAGAAATTGCAAGAAAATAAAATTAAAACAAACTAAATCCTCTTATTTTCATTCTAATCACCTCTTCAGTTTCTACATCTACTTGTCCAATTAAGATAATTTTTATTAAACCTAAAAATAAACCCCTGGTCTTAACTCTAGATTCATAAATCATTCTAATTTCATTATTCAAATCTGTCTCTTTCATTCCTATTAAATCATATTTAGAAAAACTAGAATCTCCTAATTCCTCCAGAAGTATTTCATAAACTTTTCCAGGCTCAATCATGATAGAAACATTTTTTCCATTTGATAATTTTCTAATACACTTATAAATCTTGCATCCCTCTCCATCAATCCCCTCTTCAATAATTTCTTCCTTAGAACAAGGAGGCATATATTTTTGAGGACATATAATTTCAAATTTACCTTCACAATCTTCTGGGCAAGTTCCCCTATTTGTAAATGGTTTTTCAAGACAACTTAATAAAGGATTTGGCCCGCAACCAACCTTTCTATTTGATTCTCCACCTTCACAGATTCTATTTCCACATACCTCTTCACCTAAATAATCACTTTGATTAAAAACTTTTATAGAATCTAAATCTTCTAAAAGAATATATTTAAAATAATTAGGACAATCCATCCCTCCAAGACCACCACCCTCCCCCAATAAATGATTTGGTCTTTCATAAAATACTACTATCTCTCCAATTTTTAATCTCATTATACCAAAATTTGTAGGGCCTGCACTCTCCACAAAACTTATTTTTTTATAAAATACTTCTGCTTGAAGGATTATGACCTCTCCGGCATTATAATCTCCTTTAAGATTTTTCAAAACCTTAATTTCATAAGAACAATTTTTATAGTAAGTCGTATGGATTCTATAAGGATTTCTACAATCTTCATTCAAAACTTTTCCAACAATAGCAAATGAAGAAGACCTAAGAAGTTGAGATTCATTACAGATTGGTTGCATAGCACTTACTAATGGGGAAAATAAAAAAATTAAAAAGATTAATAAATACCTCTTTTCCATTGTAACCCAAAAGAAAAAGAGTTTAAAAACATTTCTTAAAATTCAGCCTTTTTACATTTTAATAATTATTCAAGAAATGAATTCTCCTACATTCTTAATCTACACAAGGCAGTTTTTTAATCCTTCATCTGCATAACACAAAGTTTTATAGGATATTAATACTGCATCTTCAAAAAATAAATTTTTAAAATTTATTATCAAAACTCTCAATTCTCTCCTTCAACAGCCTTCTCAATCTCTTCTTCCTTATCTCTATCTAATCTAGCCATATCACTAACTTTATCACCGGGATGTAACCGGATTATTCTAACACCGCTAGTTGCTCTTCCCATTACTCTAATGTTTTTAATCCCCGTTCTAATAACAATTCCTTTTTTTGTAGAAACAATAAAATTATCCCTATCATTAACATCAATGCTTGTTACAATATTTCCAGTCTTCTCATTAATCTTTAAATTAATAACTCCTTTTCCTGCCCTTCCTGTTAGTCTATAATCCTCAATCTTACTTCTTTTTCCATATCCTTTTTCAGTAATAGTTAAAATACTGCTTTTTACATCTTCTACTATCTCTAGACTAACAACTTCATCTCCTTTATCAAGCCTTATTCCTGCAACACCATAACTTGCTCTCCCCATACTTCTAACCTCATTAGAATTAAATCTAATTGCCTGCCCTTTTCTGCTGATTAGCATAGTTTCTTGTTTTTCTTTAATTCTTTTAACATCAACAACAGTATCAGAATTATCAGGTGGAAGATTAATTATTCTAACTCCTGCACTTCTTGGTTTTGCAAACAACTCCAATCTAATTTTCTTAACCTGCCCTTTTTTAGTTGCTAAAAACAAATAATCACTAAAATCCTTAACAGCAATAACATTTGTTACCCTATCTTCTTTAATATTTAATAAATTCACAAGAGCCTGTCCTTTTCCATATCTTTGAGTTTCAGGAACCTTATATGCCTTTAACCAAAAGATTCTTCCTCTTTCAGTAAATAACAATAAAATATCATGAGTAGAACAACTAATTAATTGCTTAACAAAATCTTCACTAGTTAATTCTGCTCCAATAACACCTTTACCCCCTCTTTTTTGTTCATTATAAGATTTAAAAGGCATTCTCTTAATATATCCTTTATCGGTCACAGTGATAACAACATCTTTTTTCTGAACTAAATCTTTTTCTTTAATTTCCCTTATAGATTTTATGATTATGCTTCTTCTTTTATCCCCATAATTCTTTTTTAACTCATTTAATTCTTTTTTAATTATTCTTAAAATCTCTTCCTCATCTTCTAAAATTTTCTTTAATTCTTTAATCAGTTCAATAAGATCTTTTTCTTCTTTGTTTAATTTCTCATGTTCTAAACCAGTCAGCTGTTTAAGAGTCATATCTAAAATAGCTTCTGCTTGTTTTTTGCTTAAATTAAATTTTTTTTGCAATCCTTCACTTGCTTCTAAAACATTTCTGCTTTTTTTAATCAATTGAATAACTGCCTCTAAATTATTCAAAGCAATTAATAACCCTTTTACAATATGCTCTCTTGCTTCTGCTTTTCTTAAATCAAATTCAGTTCTCTTTCTAATTATTTTTCTTCTATAATTAATATAGCAATCAATAATCTGTCTTAAATTAAGAGTTTTAGGAATACCATTAACTAAAGCAACTAAAACTGCATCAAATTTACTTTGTAATCTTGTAGATTTATATAAACGATTTATTGTAAACTGAGAATTAGCTCCTTTTCTTAATTCAATAACAATTCTAACATTTCCTTTTGAACTCTCATCCCTTATATCACTGACTTCTAAAAGTTTTTTATCCTTAACTAATTCTGCAATCTGTTTTACTAAATCTGATTTATTAACCTGATAAGGAATTTCTGTAATAACAATTAATTCTTTATTATTTTTTTCTTCAGTGTTTACTTTTCCACGAACAACAAAACCTGCCTTTCCTTTTTCATATAAATCTTTTAAATTCTCTGCAACTATCTTTCCACCAGTAGGAAAATCAGGCCCTTGTATAATCTCTATTAATTCATCTGTAGTAGTTTTAGGTTTATCAATAACTTTAATAATCCCATCACAAACTTCAACTAAATTATGGGGAGGAATATTTGTAGTCATCCCTACTGCAATTCCCGAACTTCCATTAATCAATAGATTAGGAACTTTTCCAGGAAGAATAATCGGTTCTTTAAGAGAATTATCAAAATTTGGAATAAATTTAACAGTTTCCTTATCAATATCTTGCAATAATTCTACCGATAATTTAGTAAGTTTTGCTTCTGTATAACGGCTAGCAGCTGCAGAATCTCCATCAAGGCTACCAAAATTACCTTGACCATGAACTAATGGATATCTTAAAGAAAAGTCTTGAGCCATTCTAACCATTGAATCATAAATAGCCATATCACCATGAGGATGAAATTTACCCATAGTATCTCCAACAATTCTAGCACTTTTTTTAGTCATACCTTTTTCTAATCCCATTAACTTCATTGCATAAAGAATCCTTCTATGAACAGGTTTTAATCCATCTTCAACACTCGGTAAAGCTCTGCTAACTATAACACTCATGGCATAGTCAATATAAGCTTTTTTCATTTCATGAGAAATTTGAGAGGTAATAACCCTATTCTCATCTAAATCTTTAAGATTTAAATCTGATTTTTCTAAATGTTCAATATCATTATCTCCATTCACATTAGAAGTATTCTCTTCTTCAGCTTCTTCTTCAGCTTCTTCTTCAGATTCTTCATTATTTTGTTCTATTTCTTCTTTGTTATCTTGGTCTTCTTCCATTTTTATCCAATTCTATTTTTTATTTATTATTATTTCCTTGTCTTTATCTTGAAAGTGTTCATGACCTCCACTATAAATAGCCTTAATCTTATCTGCTTCTTCCTCATTTAAATTAATATTAACAATATTATCTTCAACATCTATTTTCATTAAATATCCACCTCTGCAATATTAGCATTTGTTTCAATAAATTTTCTTCTTGGACCAACAACATCCCCCATTAACATTGAAAAAGTTTCATCAGCCAAAACAGCATCTTCTATTATAATTCTTTTTAATATCCTAGTTTTAGGATTCATAGTTGTATCCCATAATTGCTGAGAATTCATCTCACCTAATCCTTTAAATCTCTGAACATCTGCTTTTCCACCAAGTTTATTTAATAATTTCTTTAACTCATCGTCTGAATAAACATAAAAATCTTTCTTCTTCCTAACCCTATACAATGGGCTAACAGCAACATAAATATTACCATTTTCAATTAATTCAGGAACATATCTAAAAAAGAAAGTTAATAGTAAAGTCATTATATGCTGACCATCAACATCTGCATCAGTCATAATTATTACCTTATTATACCTTAATTTTTCAAGATTAAAATTTTCTTTAACTCCGGCACCCATAGCAGTTATAAGATTTAAAATTTCTTCACTGCTCAAAGTTTTTGTTGGATTTGATTTTTCAACATTAAGAATTTTACCTTTTAATGGAAGTATTGCTTGAAACTCTTTTTCACGAGCCATTTTTGCACTACCTCCCGCACTATCTCCTTCAACAAGATATAATTCAGTTTTCTCAATTTTTTTACTTGAACAATCAGCTAACTTACCCGGCAAACCTCCAAAACCAAGAACATTTTTTCTTCTCACCAAATCACGTGCTTTTTTAGCAGCAGTTCTAGCCTTAGAAGATGCAACTGCTTTTTGAGAAATTTTATTAGCAACACTAGGATTTTCTTCTAAAAACTCTGTTAATGCAAGATAAACCATTGAATCAACAATGCCTTTTATTTCTGAATTTCCTAATTTAGTTTTAGTTTGCCCTTCAAACTGAGGATTTCTCATTTTTAAACTAACAATAGCAGTTATACCTTCTCTAACATCATCGCCCATTAATTTCTCATTTTTTAAAAATCCCTTTTTAGTTGAAAAATCATTTATAGCTCTTGTTAAAGCAGTTTTAAAACCAGAAATATGAGTTCCACCCTCAGTAGTATTGATTGTATTAACAAATCCAAAAATATTTTCATTATAACTATCTGTATATTGAATTGCAACTTCTACAGTATTCCCCTCATCTTCTCTTTTAAAAAATATTGGTTTATGTAAAATAGATTTAGATTTATTTATATGGGTAACAAATTCTATTAAACCCCCTGTATAATGAAAAATCTCTTTTTTTCCATTTCTATCATCTTTTAGGATAATCCTCGCTTCAGGATTCAAAAATGCAATTTCCTGCAATCTCTTCTTTAAAATAGAAAAATCAAACTCTGTTGTTGAGAATATTTCTTTATCAGGGAAAAAAATTATCTCTGTTCCAGTTTCATCTTTAGCAGATTTACCAACAACTTTAACATCATAAAGAGGTTTTCCAACCTTATATTCCTGCTGATAAATCTTTCCATCCCTCTTAACCCTACTAATTAGCTTTATAGAAAGAGCATTAACACAACTAACTCCCACTCCGTGTAATCCTCCGGAGATTTGATATGCTGATTTTTCAAACTTCCCACCTGCATGAAGTTTAGTTAAAGCTATCTCCATTGCAGATTTTTTATAAACAGGATGTTTTCCAATAGGAATGCCCCTTCCATTATCTATAACAGTCACACTGCCATCCTTATTAATAATAATTTCTATAATAGTACAAAATCCTGCTAAACACTCATCAATAGAATTATCAACAACCTCAAAAACCAAATGATGTAGTCCATCCTTGCCCGTACTACCAATATACATTGCAGGACGCTTTCTAACTCCTTCCAAACCTTCAAGTACTTTAATTGATTCTGCCCTATATTTTCCAGATTCTTTTAGGTTTTCTTCCATATTTTAAATTTAAATAGTTTTGACTAAATCTTCATAAAATTTAGTAAAATTTTGATATCCAAAATGAATATATTTTCACTAAAATTAAATCATATCAGTTTATAAACCTTTCTATACCAAAACAAATTTTATCGACGATAAAATGAAAGAGTTCTAAGAATTAGTAAAACAACCAAATTCCAATAAATAACATCTTCCCCACAATTTAGCGGGAAATTTTCCCATCCAATATTACATTTTTAACCTACACAGAATAATTATCCAGACTTCTCCCCACCTTAATCAACATAACTTCAAGTTTTATAATATCAAAAAAACAATGTGCCACCCGCACTAAAGCTTCAGAAACTTTTAGTTTCTGA
>CAZGSA010000042.1:0-8218 GCA_964528215.1 Candidatus Woesearchaeota archaeon | reverse complement strand
CCTCTCTTACAAGCTATGAAGAGTTATTTAGTATAATTGGTTACCAGGTACGTTAGTTCTATTGTTAATAGAATATTTTTTCCAAACTAAGATGTGAAGTTTCCCCTATATCCTATTGTAATTTAAGCTACATATAACAAAACTTAAACTTTTTATCAACATAACTCAAAGTTTTTAGAATTATTAGAAATGTATTTTAAAATATGCGAATTTTTTATATCTTAAACAAAATTGAGAAAATCTAGATCTTGTATCCTTAATTTATATTCTGAATTATAGAAATCTTTAAATAGTCTATATCTCTAAAAATAAGATGAACTACAATTGATTGTAGTTTTCAAAAATGAGGTATACAATATATTGTATGTTGTTGTTATAACTATGAAATGTATATTTTGCGGAGGCGATACTCATGTAACAGATAAGAGAGAGTCTCCTGAAGGGACCAGAAGAAGAAGAGAGTGTAAAAAGTGTAAAAAAAGATTTACTACCTATGAAAAACCTGAAAAAAAACAAATAATAATAGTAAAAAAAGATGGAAGAAGAGAAAAATTTTCAGATGAAAAATTAAAGAGTGGATTGATGAAGGCTTGTGAAAAAAGGCCTGTTTCAATTGAAAAAATTGATAAGATAATTTATGAGGTGGAAGAAAAATTGAGAAGAAAAGGCAAAGAGGTTAAAAGTAAGGATATTGGAAAATTAGTTATGGGCAAATTAAAAAAATTAGATGATATTGCCTATATTCGATTTGCAAGTGTTTATATGAACTTTAAAGATATTAAAGATTTTAAAAAGGAGTTAAAAGAATTGTGAGGTTAAAATGGAAAAACTAACACATTTACCAAGACATATTACCAAAAGGGGAGGAGAAATAGATGAATTCAATCCTTTAAAAATAAGAACTGCTATTTTTAGTGCAGTAAATTCTGTCCATCTAGAAGACCCTGAAAAAGCAACTCAAGAAATCTATGAAAGTGTTTTAGAAAATTTAGCTCAGAAAAATGGAGAAGGTCTTAAGATAGATTCTCTTCAAAAAATTATTATTCAAACTGCAGAAAAAAAGGGGTATCCTCCTGTAGCCTATGCTTATAGAACTTATAGCAAAGAAAGAGATGAGATAAGAGAATTAAAGATTAGAATGAATATTGGTGGGAATAGGAGTACTACTGATGCCGCATTAATGATTGAATCTGACTCACAAGAGACATTAACTGGGTGGGAAAGAAATAGAATAGTTGATGCTTATGTTTCTGAAGAAAGATTAGCAAGGAATTATGCAGAAAAATTAGCAAAAAAAGTAGAAAATACTGTTTTTGGTATGTTTAGAACAGGAGGAATTGAAAGATTTACCACAGGAGATATAAGAAATATAGCAGACCTTGTTCTTAAACAAGAAGGTTTAGAAAAACAAAAAAGAAGACAAAGCTCTTTATCTATTCCTACTGCAGATTTAGAATCTTTGGTTTTTAGTAAAAATAAAGAAAACAGTAATGTAGCTTCAAATAATCCTGAAGCAGTAAATCTGGGGATTGCTGAGCTTATACAAAAAAAATGGGCTTTGGAAACTATTTTTTCTAAAGATGTCGCAGATGCTCATTTTAATGGAGAAATTCATATTCATGATTTAGGTTATCCTTGTAGAGCTTATTGTTCTTCTCATTCTGTTGAATATATTAAAAAGTTTGGGTTAGGAAAAGTTTTAGGAAATCTTGAATCAAAATCAAGCCCACCTAAATCTGCCGCAGTTCTCAACCAACATATGCAGACATTTTTAGCATCCTTACAAGCCTATTATGCCGGAGCATTAGGATTTGGATTTTTAAATATTTTATATTCTCCATTGCTAAACAGACCTGTGGATATAGTAAAAGGAAAATTCAGAGGAGCAGAAATGACTTTTGAGAAAAGGGATTTAGAAAAACATGTTGAAGCAGGGATTATTAGTCTAGAAAAAGAAAGTTGGGATAATTATTTTGAGGTGATTGAAGAGAAAAAAGAATTAAGAGAGGTTTCACAAGGAGAATATGATCAAGTTGCTCAGAACCTTATATTTGCAGCCTCACAAAATGCCTTTTCAAGAGGTGGGCAAACATTATTTATTGATTTTAATATCCATACGGGAGTTCCAAATTATCTTAAAAATGTTCCTGCTATTGGTCCTGATGGAAAATATATTGTAAAAATGCCTGATAATAGTGTGACCCTAACTGATAATGTTCCGAGAATTAAAACCGAGAATGCTTCAGATATTACAAATGGAGATGCTTTTGATAATGATTTAGAAGGGATATTAAAAGGAGGTCATATTATTACTTATGGAGATTTAGAGCTTACTTCACAAAAGTTTGCAAAATCCATGTTAGAAGTATGGAGAAAAGGAGATAAAGATGGGAGACCTTTTCATTTTCCAAAATGTGATTTACATGTGGATTCAAATTCATTTGAAATGCCAAGTCAATATGATGTCTTAAAATTTGCGACACAAGTTACTGCGGAGAATGGGAGTGTTTATTTTATGTTTGATAGAGGAGATGGAGCTGTTCTTGCCCAATGTTGCAGATTAAAAGAAAGAATTGAAGATTCTTCTATGCTTAAATATCCTGAAAAATTAAGATTTTGTGGTTTTCAAAATGTAACAATTAATATTCCTCAGGCAGCATACAGGGGAGGTAACTTAGAAGGAACTCTAGAGAATATAACAAATTCTATGAATTTTGCATTAAAAGCCCATCTTGAAAAAGCAGAGTTTATGCAAGGATTATTAGATGAAGAAGGCACTCCTATGAGAAATCTTGGAAGATTAAGTGATGATGGAGAACCATATATTGATTTAAAAAAATCAACATATATTATTGGGAATATTGGTTTAAATGAAGCTGTTCAGGTTTTAACAGGAAAACAGATACATGAAGATGAAAAATCTTATAGGATTGGATTACAGATAATTGCCCATATGCATAACACTATTAAAAAATTTAAAGAAAAAACTGGTTTAAAATTTACAATAGAAGAAACTCCTGCTGAATCTACAACAAGAAGATTAGCCATGCTTGATAAAAGAAAATATGATTTAGCTAAAAAAGTTGTTAAAGGAACAGATGAAAATCCTTATTATACTAATTCTATTCACTTTTCTCCTGATGCAGATGTTGGAATTGTTGATAGGATTGAGGGGCAAAGTAGATTTCATGATATGATAGAATCTGGGGCAATTGTTCATGCATGGATTGGAGAACAAAGACCTAATAATGAGGCTATAGGGGGATTAGTTAAACAGACTTTAGAAAGAACAAGATGTTCTCAATTAGTGTTTTCACCAACATATACAGAATGTGATGGATGTGGAAATATAATGGTTGGAGAAAAAGAATTATGTACTAATCTTAGCTGTAATAATTCTTCTGATGAAAATCTTGATAAAAATACAATCCATGTTGTTACAAAAATTGTTGGGTATAATAGCAGAATAGATAATTGGAATGGGAGTCAAAAACAAATTTATGAAGATAGAAAAATAGCAGAAAAGGAATATGCAGGATTTGGTGGGAGAGATATGTCTTGGTTATATAATCCTGATGGGCATGAAAAATTGACAATTATACAATTTGCTAAACATAATTGTCAACCTTGTGCAGTTCTTAAAAGGAATATTGAACAAATAATACATGAGAAAAGTAATGAAGGTAATGTTGATTTTAGAATCCATTACCTTGATACTTCTACAATTCAAGGTTTAGAAGAAGCTGCAATGTATAACATGCCCTTAGATACTTTTCCAAGTGTTGTTGTTGCTGGAAAAAATGATTCTTGGAGCAAGATTACAGATTATAATGCTATTAATTCTTTAAAATGTGAAAGTAATTCTTGCCAAATCTCCAATAGAAGGGGGGATGGAAAAATAAGACCTAAAGAAATTAGAGAGGCTATTAAAGAAAGAATTTCAGATTATCAACCAACTGAAAAAGAATGAGGAATTCTTAAATAAATATTTATGCTTAAGATGGGAATAATTGCTTCTTATCAAGAAAGTACAATTGATTATCCAGGTAAGATAGGTCAAATCTTATTTACTAATGGATGTAATTTTAGATGTGGGTTTTGTCATAATCCAGAATTATTTAGTGAAGAAAATAATAAAATAGATTTAGAAATTTTATTAAAAAATCTTAAAGCAAAGACAAAAGCCGGATGGTATGAGGGAGTTTGTATTTCAGGAGGTGAACCAACGATTCATCAAGATTTGCCAGAATTTATAAAAAGATTAAAGGATATTGGTTTAAAAGTTAAATTAGATACAAATGGAAGTAATCCTTCTATGTTAAAAGAATTAATAGAAAAAAAATTAATAGATTATGTTTCTATGGATATTAAATCCCCTCGTGTTCAATATCAAGAGCTAACAAATTCAAAGATTAATCTGGAAGATATTGATAAAAGTATTGATTTAATTAAGAAACTTCCAAATTATGAATTTAGGACAACTATTCTTCCTTTTTTTAATAGAAAAGATATGAAAGATATTGGTAATTGGATGGCGAATCCTGAGAAAGTTAAATCATATACTCTGCAACAATTTAATCCTGAGAACTGTTATTCTCTTGAATATAGAAATATGAAAAAAACATCTAAGCATATTGTTGAAGAATTTGGAGAACTAATGAAAGATTATGCAGAACAGGTTAGAACTCTAGTGGATTAAATTTTAATTAATAGTTTTTACAATCTTCTTCTTTTATAATTTTTTTTAATTTCCAATTTAAAATATATACTAAAACAATCTAACCCACCTTAACAACTAATGTGTAGGAGATTATTTGGGACTATTTCTATTTAATCAAAAAATATAATTTTAATATCTCTCATTTATACAGTTTCTAGTTTTATGGAATATTAACTCTCTATCTAGGTGCTACTTATCTTTCTTAATTCAAAAAAACAGCTTAAAAAAATATACTTTAAATTATAATTATGTTTTTAAATAAAAATGATTAGGATTTAATATGGAAAAAGGTGAAATAAATACAAACAACCAAAATTATCTGAGAAAGGATGGAAAAATTCCAATTATTTCTATTGAAGCAGATAATTTAGCTGAAGCCACTAAAAAGACAATAGTTGCTTGTCATGAATATGGCATTGGAATTGAGACTCCGAAACAGAGAGCAAATATGATGTTAGGCAGAGATGCTCATATCACGGTCAAAATAAATAATCCTTTTTCTGAGCCTTCTATTTTTTATCCCGGCATCTTTGAAGATGGAAGAGGTTTAGTCCAGTATATTTTAGAAGTAACACATGGGATTCATAATCACTGGAAAAAATCTGAAGAAAATCCTAATAGATGGAATTATACTTATAATGAAAGATTTGTAGACCAGTTACCTTTTGTTTTTAAAAAAATAAAAAATGATTGGGAAGAAAAAATGAATCAGTGGGGAGATGGTATTGGAAGACCTAGTGGCAGAGATTATTATTTTGCAATCTCAAGGCCTGGAGAAGACCATATTCCTGAACAAAAAGACCCTCCTTGTTTTCAAATTGGACAGATAAGGCTTTTACAAAATAAAGAAAAAAAGATTGTATTAAATTATCTTACTTTTTGGAGAAGTAGGGATTTAGACAAGGCTTGGGAAGAAAATAATCTTGGACAGATAAAATTAATGAAACATATTATTGATAAAACTTCTGATATGTTAGATGTTGAAATTTTACCAGGAGCATATATTGATACTAGCAGTTCCTTACATTTATATGGGAAGTATTATGAAGAGGGATTAGAAAAACAAATAGAAACAATGAAAGAAAAATCATTTGGGGCATTAAGTTCAAGTCTTGAAGACTATTTATTAATCGAATCTGGTAAGAATGAAACCCAGTTAAAAAGATTAATCTCTGCTCAAAAAGATGCAGAAATAAAAGGACATGGATTAAATCTTCCAGAATCAACACTTACACGATTAGGATATGATGTTGATAATTTTAAATATCCTACTGATTGGGATACTTGGCCTGCTAGTTGGGATAGAGAACTTAATCCTCATAAACTTGCTAGAGTAATGGATAAAAAACAAATATTAACAGAAGCAGCAGAACTTCTTGGAAAACCAAGTGATGAATTATTTAAAGAGTATATGACTAAACCAGAGAATTGGGTTGGTGGACCTAAGGGACATATTACTAGTGGTTAATTCTTTTTTAAGAGGTGATAAAAAATGGTTATTGATAATAATTTAAAAGTTAGAATTAAAGTTAAGAAATTACATCCTGATGCAAAAATTCCTACAATTGGAACAGAACATTCTGCAGGATTTGATATTTATTCTGTAGAAGATATAATCATCTATCCTGGAGAAACAAAGTCAGTAAGTTCTGGAATTGCTATGGAGATTCCAAGAGGAAAATGCTGTGTTATATGGGATAGAAGTGGAATGGGTTTTAAGGGAATACATAGATTTGCAGGATTAATTGATAGTGATTATAGAGGAGAATTTAAAATAATTTTATATAATTCAACAAAAGAGGGGTTTAAAATTAACAAAGGAGATAGAATTGCTCAAGGTGTAATTCAGGATTATTATACTCCTGAATTTGAAATTGTAGAAGATTTAACAGATACTTCTCGTGGTGAGGGCGGATTTGGGAGTACTGGTAAATAATCAAAGAAGATATCAAATCTAGTTTAACAGGGTTTTAAAATGACCTCTCTTTATGCTTAAATGTTTTGATTCTCATTATATTTTAATATACTCTTAATTTATGCATAAAAATTTTAATCATCTTCAGAGATTAATTGTCTTGAGAATTACTAAGCTTTGGTTTTTTACTAATCTCTTTTTTTAAATCTTTGATTGTAAATTCTCATTAACCTTATAAATTGATGTGGGACATCTAAGTCTAAATATTTTAATTTTATTCCTTTTTCTTGAAACAATTCATTTGTTAGTGAATCAGGTTCTTGATATATCATGGAATAATAAACTTCTATTATTCCATTTCCTACAATTTTCTTGGCACAATCTGAGCAAGGAAAAAATACAGAATATAAACTAGAGCCTATTAAATCTTCTCTTGCTAACTGGCTCATTGCATTAACTTCTGCATGAGCACCTCTGCAATTTCCAGTTCCTTTATGATTAAGTTCAATTCTTAATTCTAATTTTCTACAACCCCTTTCTAAACAATTTTCTATTTTAGAAGGTGCTCCATTATATCCTGATGCTCTAACCCTTTTATCTTTAACAATAACTGCTCCTGTTTTTAAATCAATGCAACTTGCACGAGTTGCAGCTTCATAAGCACTTTGCATAAATATTTCATTCCAACTTGGCCTATCTTTATAATCTTCTAGTGACTGAAAATACATTATCTTATGGTTTGCTAAATCTCTAAGTTTTGATTCTACTTTTGTTGAGGGTCTTAGAAACGGTTTTTCTATATGCATTGTATTTTTTATTTGTTTTTTATTAGATTTTTTTGCAATCATTCTTTTTTTTACCATGAATCTTATTTGTATCTTTATTTAATAATGATTATTATTTTTTAATATAGATTTTGAAGAATCTTCTTTATTTATTTTCTTCTAATAGACCCTAATCCTTTCCTTGTATAGTGACATCCTCCCGCCCTAAAGGTTGCGAAAGTCTAATAATTAGGTCTATCAATATCTTGCTAGATTTTCTTATTTATCAAAAAACCATAACATTTATTAACAACTTATTTCTTAATTTTTTATGCAAATAATAGAATTAACTCGGGGTGATGAAATAATCATTAGAGGTGCTAGTATAAAATGGTCGCTAGAAATGATTCAGAAATGGAAATTACTAATGAGGAATTTAATCAGATAATTCATAATTCTCCTAGATTGATTGTTGTTGATTTTTTTGCTGAATGGTGTTTTCCATGTTTAATGCTTTCTCCTATTATTGAAGAAATGTCAGATAAAATAAAAGAAGTCAAGTTTGTCAAGATTAATGTTGATGAGAATCCAGAATTAGCAAAGAAATACAATGTTTTGACTATTCCTTGTTTGATTGTTTTTAAAGATGGGCAAGAAGTTAATAGAATTATTGGAGCACAAGATTCTGGAATTATTGAGAAAAAAGTTAGAGATTATTTGTGATTCTTATATCTTATCTATATAACTATAAATCTGATGTTATGAGGAGGAGATTGTTTGTTTATAATTGATGTTGCTGGATCTTGTGTTATATTTTAA
>CAZGSA010000041.1:0-8398 GCA_964528215.1 Candidatus Woesearchaeota archaeon | reverse complement strand
AAGCTTAAAACCTTGGGGCATAAGAAAGGAGAAAGGGTGTTGGTAGTTGTGCAGTGAAAAGAGGATAATTGGAAAAGATTAAAAGTTATTACTGCCTATACTTCTTATGGCACTTACAGAAAATATGAAAAGATGGAATCAGAGAATAGAAAAGGAGATGGAAAAGACAGAAGATATAAGGTCTCTTGAAGGTTTCTCAGAAGAAATTCAGAGAATATATATAGAATTAAGAAGAGTAATTTTAAGTTTATATCCCAATATTCAAATAATTCCTAAAAGGAATTATATCTCTTTCAAAGCAAAAACCAATTTTTTAGATATTCAACCACAAAATAGATTATTGAAATGTGTAATAAATGTTAAATCTAGAAAACTAAAAGATTCTAAAAAGATTTCAAGAGATATATCAAAATTAGGGCATTTTGGGTGTGGAGATTATGACTTTTCCATAGCTTCTTTAACAGATATAGAAAAAGTTTTATATTTAATAAAACAATCTTATGAAACTAATTCATAAAAGATAATAGAAAGAATTTTAAGGTCAGAACTTTATTTAATCTTCATGGCAGAGCAAACTAAGAATGAACTCTTCATAGAACTCGCAAAACCTAATGAAAATGGTATATCTAGGTGGGTTGATGTTTCTGAATTTACTGGAAAATATAAGGATTTGAAATTGGGTAATGGTGGAAGTTGGTGTAGAAAAGAATCAAGTTTGGCTAAAAAATATAAAATAGAATTTGATAAAAGTAAAACCAAGGGGAATGGAATTGATAGAATTCGTCTCTCTGGATTTAATGACCAAGAAATTGGAAATCAAGCAATTAGAGAAGATATTAAAAAGAAAATTAAAAATGAAAGATGTGGTATCCTATGGACTTCAGGAGTTGAAGTAGATCATAAAGATGGAAGAAAGGATAATCTAATTGTTATGAATTCTCCCACACAAAGGTTATCTGATTTTCAACCTCTTAGCAAAGCTGCAAATGATGCGAAAAGACAATTTTGTAAAGAATGTAAGAATACTGGAATTAGATTTGATGCAAAAAATATTGGTTATCCAGTTTCAATAATTAAAGGAAATTTGAAATATGACTTATCAATTGGTTGTAATGGCTGTTTTTGGCATGATCCTATTGAGTTTAGAAGTAAGTTAATATTTAAGGAAGATAAAAAATGACAACACATGTTTTTATTGTTGATTCTACCACATTTAAGTATCACCTAGAATATATGTTTGCTGGAACTGGAGCAAAGGAATATATTATTGATTTTAACAATGTGAATACAACCAATCTTACCGCTCAAAGAGAGAATCTATTGTTGGGGATGATATCTGATTGTCAAAGAATAAGGAAAGGAGATTTCATAATATTTTATCTTCAGCAAAGTTATTCTAACAAAATCTATGAAGGAAAGTTTTATGGGATATTTAAGGTTAGAGAAGATCCATCATTTTTAGATAATAATGATTCAAACCAATTTTTAAGAGCTCAATTGGGAAAATCGCTAACTTTTAGAGTTCTTATAGAACCTTATGAGGTTTATTCTGTAGGAGTTACGGAATGGGAAGCATTAGATGAAATAAAAAAAATAAATTTTCCTAATCAAATGATTTGGAGTTTAATCTATAGAAAGCTTAAAGGAAATAGGGGAAATACTATGATTACCATTTATGAACAAGAAAGATTATTTAAGTTATTAAGAGAAAAAAATAACAATACTAAACTTGTAGGCAATGATTTTACATTCAATAAGTCTAGTCAAGAGATAGAAAAGACCACTTTTACTAATATTTATTCTGGTAGAAAAATTCCAATCAACATTCTACCAAGATTAGTAAAAAAATACAATATGAACCAGGCATTTGAGACACATCTACAGGCTTATATTGTACAAAATATTAGTAAAGGCACTAACGCGAGTCTGGATAAAGTTCTATTAAATAATTTGAAATTTGAATGGTTGGGTAATGAAGTTTCTTGTGGGGTAGGCATGCAAAGAATAGATATAATGTTTTCAGCTGATTTAGAAAATAAGAAAATTGTTTTCCCAATAGAATTGAAGGCTGTTGAGGCTAAATTAGATAATGTAATTCAAATTCAAAGATATGTAGATTGGTTGGAACAATATTATATACTAAACAGAACTAGTGAGATACAACCAGTATTAATCTCAAAGAAAATTATGAATAAACAAACTCAAAGTTATCAGAACATTATAAATAGTTTTAACAATTTTAATAAGAAGAATAGCAAACATCAAAAGTTAAAATACATTGAATATGAAGTAGTTAATAATCAATTAATTTTTAATGAGATCATATATTAAACCTTTTGTAAGATAAATATGTTGTCTCCATAAAAGCTATTATAGTTTCCTTTAAGTTGTCTGTAATAATTTAGATTGTAATTTTTGTTGCTCCCTTTCGTTTCTCCATAATCTTTTATAATCTGTGATTTGCACTTAAATCCCAGTTCTCTAATAATATCTTTACACCAAACCCCTAAGGTATGTTCTTCTCCATTACAATAAATGTTTCCACATACTAATATAAGAAACCTATTGTTATCTAAATATTTAGTTACATTTTCTGCTACTCTTGTAAACCAAATTAAAAAATCTTTAATTGATTTAAAATTAGATCCATCGTTATGCTTATTTGAATATTTTATTATATTATGATAAGGTGGATGCATAATAATTAATTGAACATTCTTTCCAGGATTAAAAAATTCAGAATCTCTTTGAATAATAAAATTCTCTTTTGGAGTTAAATCGTTAATAACACAGTCTCTTTTTAATATATCTGCAACTTTTTTAGTTGTACCGCTTCCACCAAAACAATCCCAAACCATCTCACCTTGTTTTGTAAATCTTTTAATAAACTGATAAGGGACCTCTGGAATAAATAATCCATGGAATGTTTGGCTATTTTTTGGTAAAAAATCTCTTTTTGGAATAATAAATTTTTTATTTTTGTCAGAAATCCATAACGACTCTGTTGTGAGGTCTCCTAAATAATTTTTCCAATTATTTAAATCAAGAACATTAGTCATCTCCATTTTTTATTTGTTCGGAAGTTATTTCAATGATTGGAAATTCAATTTTTTGTGCTTCATTTTTATTAAATTCACATTTAACAAAATGTAAATATTCATAAGTAGAATCTGCCGAGTGATTTCTATTTTCAGTTTTATCAGCTTTGAATCTTCTATATTTTAAAATGTAAGTTTTCGGATTTCCTCTAAGAGATAAAATTTTTTGGACATCTTCTATTGACATAAGACCTTCGTTATTATAACTTAATAAAATGTATTTCGCATTTGTGTTTTTAACTATTTTTTTAAACTCTTCTTTAACTTTGTTCTTTATACAAAAATTTGATTTCTGTTTTTGATATTCTCTTAATCCAGTTTTTCCATAAATTGTTGGATTGTCATATTTAGAGATAGTTTCAAGTATGTGATAATTAGTGCAATATTGCCTAATATTATAGGGAGGATCTAAATATAATAAATCTATCTTTTCATTGTTTAAGATATTTAAGATATTGTCATTAAAAACAATATTATTCTTATTACTAAGAACAATTTCATTATATTCTAATTTTAATTCTTTTTGTGCAGAATTTTTTATTTGCTTTAAAAATGCACCATATACGGATGCAGTATTTGCTACTTTATCTGAAGCTTCAATTAGAGTACCCAATAAATAAAAATATTCTTGTTCTGTTATTTTCTTGCTCTTAAACCAATTTTCTATCTTAATCCTAATGGTATCTATTTTTATTGCATTTTCATCAGAAAAGTACATTCTTTGAAATTCTTTGTCTTTAGTACCCTCTAAAGAATAATTATTATAAATAAAACCTCTTATCTTTTCCGATAAATTATTTAAAAAGAATAAGACCTCCAATATTTTTTCTTTTCCTTGCTTAATTTTTAATCTTGGAATTTCTTTTATTAATTCACTGAATTCTAAAAGATGGTTTGTACCAAGAAACTTTTTATTAATTACATAACTATAATACTGAATATCATTAGCAACTATACCAAATCCCCTTTTTTTGAAGCTTAATCCAACTATTCCAGTTCCAGCGAACAAATCCCCGATGGTCTCAATCTTTTCTTTAATTTCTTTATTAAATACAAAATGAATAAATTTTAACAAAGAAAACTTGCTCCCAATATAATTAAAAGACATCTTTTCCCCTTTTTCCATTTTATAAAATCATCACCCTCCCTAAATCAGTTAATCTTAATTCTTTATTTTCATTTGAAACATATCCTTCTTCTTTCAACCCTTGGATATTTTGATAAATTACACTTTGTTTTAGACCTAATTTTTTCCCTATCTTCTCAACTTCTAAATTTCCTTTTTCAATCTCTTTTAATACTAATTTTTTAGATTCTCTGATCTCAAAATTCAACATAGGTAACTTGATAAGGGTATGTTCTTCTTCAGTTATGTAATAATCTCCTTCGACCTTGTCCCTTCTTCTATATGAAGCAAATAGTAATGCAAAAGATGTCGGCTTTCTTCCTTCTGATGCATGAATAAAAATCTTATTCCCTTCTTTATATTCTTCATCGATTACTTTAATAACTTCAGCCATTATCTTTGGAATATCATAAGAAGAAATTTTTATATTTTGAAATTCTATGGTATCTTTAAAAAAATCTTTAATTTCCTTTATTATAGAATTCATCTTTTCTTTTTTCTTTATATCAAGAGGCTCATCAATAAGAAAAATTAATTTATCCGGGGAAAGTTTAGTTATTGCTTGTTTAACGGCATAACCTTCATAAATAGTAGAAATAAGAACTCTTTTATCACCACCCTCTTTCATGAAATATTAAAAGAAAAAGGGTTTATAAATATTCTGTTTATTTGTTGTAATTACGAAATAATAATGTAATTACGAAAAATTTATAAATAGAAGCCTATTGAGAATTATAAGCTTTATATCTCAAAAATAAATAAAATGACAACATACAGGAAAGTCAAAAGGGTAATTGATGGTGATACATTCCAAACTTACACAAAGGTGAATGGAAGTAACTATGTTAGAATTGCTAACAAAAATGCCCCAGAAAAATATCAATTTGGAGGAAACCAAGCAACTCAGAGATTAAGAAGACAAATCCAAGGAAAAGTTGTAACTTTGCAACCTGTTGGGAGAAGTTATAGCAGAGTTGTTGCAAAAGTTAGGCATAATAGGAGGTTATTAAGATGACTGATAGAAAACCCGAGGAATTTGAAGATGACAAAAAGAAATGGAAGATTTATTTTGACTTAGAAAGCAATGAAATGAGAGTGAGTGAATTAACTATCTGTGTCAGATTTATGATAAATAGAACAGGAACAGAATATCCTCATTTAAGAGAAGAAGATATTAACGAGTTAAAACAAGATTTAAGAGATTTGGGAAAATTTAGAATAATTAAACAAGGAAAGGATTTTTTAGAAAAATGAATAGGAAAGAACATTTACTAATTAGTGGATTTGGAACTTTTTTAATTGATATAATAAATCAGAATAAGGAAAAGGGATTCGTGGATTTAAGACAATCGCTTTTTAGTGGTTTTTGTGGCGCAATTGGAGGAATTATTCCAGATGTGATTGAGCCAGCTACAAATCCCAATCATCGTGATTTTTTTCATAGTGGTATGATGGGTGGATTGATCTTCTTTTGGGAAGACAAGTTAAGACAAAATGAAATAATTAATCCTCAATTAAAAAAAGCTATTTTGGATTTTTCCTGTGGATATAAGCTTCATTTGTTGGTAGATTCAGCTACTCCAAAAAGTTTACCTTTAATATAAAATGGTAAAAAGAGTTTCATTTTGGGCAACTAAACGTACGAGAAAACCTGTTATTGTTCAATTTAGACGTTCTGACGGCTCAATTGCTAGATTTAGAGCAACTAAGATAATAAAGAAACCACAGAAAGTAAGTTTTATCGTTAGAAAAAAGAGGTATAGATAAAATGAAAACCACTTATCTTGATACTAATATTTTTGTTACTTTTTTTCTTAAACGGGAAGGTTTTGATAAAATTGAGAAATTCATGAGAGAAAATAAAGAAGAATTAGATTTAGTTACATCTGATTGGACATTAACAGAAATTGTAAAAGTTTTGATTAATGAATATAAAAAAAATCCAAAAAAAGTTGCAGAGTATATACAAGAATTACAAAGGGAAAAAAGAATATTTGATAATAAGTTTTCATTTGTTAAGGTTAGTAAAGAAAAAGGTTATGATTTTGAAGAATTTTTTTATCATATTCAAAAAACAATCTTGGAATATAATAATGGTGTTTCAGATTCCATCCATAGTTTAATAATGAAGAATAATAATTTAAAGTACATTCTTACCACAAATGACCAAGATTTTAAAGGAATTAAAGGAATAATTGTTATAAATCCCTTACATCCGGAGGAAAAATGATAAATATTAAAATTATAGGGGGAATTCTTTTCACGATTTTAGTTTGGACCCTTATTTTTAATGCTGTTGAACCTGAAATAACTGGTGCTTTAATAAAATTGGAAGGAAATATGATTTGCCCTCCGGAATTATCCGAAGAAAATTTTGATATATGTTTCTCTTCTAATGGAGAGGTTATTGTTAATGGGAATTTAAAAAAAGAGATTATCTTAGAGTTGGAAGAAAATGTTTGTAAGATTCCTATTGGAGATTACGAAAATGTGAATATTTGTAATTTTGAAAATTTGTGGAGTAGTCAAAAACTTTACATTACCGGAATGGGTCTTTTTAAAAAGACATTAAGCACAAATAAGATTATTTCTTATGCAAAAACTGGTGAATATATAAAATTATTAAGAATTGTGAAAAAATTACCAATCAAGTAATTTTTCCTTTGCTTTCTTCCACAGCCTCCCCACTTCATCCCAAAGGAAAAATATAAATCCAAATATGAAAAGACAAGCAAACATTCCAAGCCCGAACATTTCTTTGTAATAACAAGCCATGATATAATCAGGTACCCAATATATTTAAGCCTTTTGGTACCCTATAATTTAAATATATTAATCAACTATCAATCTTATGAAATTACAGAAGCAAAAAACAGATTATAAGAGAGGATATCACAAATATGTAATAGTTCTCCCAGATAACTTAATCAAGGATTCAGGCTTCCATGAAGGCGATGAGCTTGAGGCAGAGGTGGTTAAGAAGGGGGAGATGAGGTTGAGGAGAAAGAGGGGAAAATGGAAAGAAAATTATTAATTATTGATTCTAGTGCTTTTATAGAGCAATTATTAATGCAGGGGAATCATGATAAATATGATTTAAAAATATTAGAATTTATTGAAAAAGGATATCAATGTAGTATAACTCCAATAATTATCTATGAGGTGATGGATAGAATACTTGATGAAGTTAAGAAAAAAGATTATTCTTCTATATGTGTAACTAAAAATTCTGGATATAAATTAGAAAGTCAAGCGTATTCTAAATTTCTCTCTGATTTTAGATTTTTATTATGTAAATATACTTGTACAACAAAAATTCTTTATCCAAAAGGGGAAAATTTTAGCAATTTGCTTTATAATTGTATTTCTATAAGACTTTTTAATGGAAGTCAAGATAGGATTAATCTAGCAATCGCAGTATCTAATCTTAATTCAGATGATAATATCTTTATAACTGGTGACGGTCCAATATATAATCAAAGAAATGAAATATTTAATCTTTCTGACTCTCGCTTGAAAATATATCATATAAAAAAGGGGTTTAGTTAGTGATTAATTTTTCATTAATTAATATCTTATATCCTTCTTCGAATAAATTAAATATATAGGGCTTATTATCTGATATAAATTTTTTAATTTCTTCTTTATCCTTTTTTTCTACATTTTTAAGATAAGTAATTGTTGCTAAGAGTTCAAACCACAATATATCATTATTGTGGCCTTTCTCAAGTTCTTTCAATTTTGTAAGTATAGCACTATCTATAACAAAAACCTTTTTATCTGAAGAGTTTTTTATTGTGCTTATCTTATATCCATCTGTAGCCAAATCTTTAGAATATGGACCATGAAGATATAAATGAAAATTGTAATCTAAGTCTAATCCTAACTCTTTTAGTAAATACACTTTTTTTTGCAATAAAAGCCTATTATTAAAAAATTCCATATTTGGAGAATCAATAGTGTCCCAAATATCACTTAATACCTCAAACCTGCTCTTTTTCATCTTGTAAGTAATGTGAGAATCCTTCTTAAATTTTACTATTTTATATAATTAAAAACTATATTAATTTTCCTCTCCCCCTAAATCTCCTCAACAACCCTTATCAAATCTGTAACATGGTCTCCATCATGCATCTTAACCATTCTAACTCCTTGTGCTGCACGTCCCATTATT
>CAZGSA010000040.1:0-8439 GCA_964528215.1 Candidatus Woesearchaeota archaeon | reverse complement strand
ATGGTTGAGATGTTCTCTTCTTCACAATTTAATCAAAATATTTCTAACTGGGATGTAAGCAATGTAACAGACATGGTTGAGATGTTCTCTTCTTCACAATTTAATCAAAATATTTCTAACTGGGATGTAAGCAGCGTAATAAGTGTGGGGTATATGTTTTATAATTCACAATTTAATCAAAATATTTCTAACTGGGATGTAAGCAGTGTATCTTATATGAGGGGTATGTTTTATTCTTCACAATTTAATCAAGATATTGGAGATTGGAATGTTTCTAAAGTTGCTAATTTTCTGGATATGTTTGATGACAGTGTAATGGAGGTGTCTAATTATGATAGTTTATTAATTGGTTGGGATAGTTTGGATTTGTATGATAGTGAGATAATAGGTGTTGTAGGATTAGAATATTGTTTAGGAGAAGACTCAAGAACTAATATCATAAATGACAATTCATGGACTTTTGATGGAGATAGTAAGAATTGTTCAATTTATACTCAATTAACAACTTGTGCAAATTTAACACTTGCAAATACTGTTTATACTCAAACTGATAATATAATTAATAATACTTTAACAGGAGATTGTATTATTATCTCTGCACAAAATATTACCTTTGATGGAAATGGATATTATATAACAAGTAATATGAGTTATTCTGGTATTTATTCTAATCAGTTTAATACAACAATAAAATATTGCAATATTAGTATGGGGGCTGGTAGTGGTGGTGTTGGTGTTGAGTTAGCAGCTGGGGCTGATAATTCAAGTATTGTTAATTCTACATTAAATAGCCAGTATAGTGGAATATCTCTTAGTTCAAATTACAATACTTTAAAAAATATAATTACAATGAATAATCAGGATTCTAATTATGGGGCAATTTTTATTTATTCATCTGATTATAATCATCTTGAAAATATAATTTCTAATAGTAATACCTATGGTATAATGTTTACTTCTCTTGCAGATAATAATGTTTTAATAAATGCCACTGCAAATTTTAATACTCATTATGGGATTAGATTTGCAGCATATTCTGGAAATACTCCTGATAATAATTATTTAGAAAATATTACTGCTAATTATAATAGTGGTAGTGGAATTGATGTTAGTGTTGATTCTGGAGATAATAATTATTTTAAAAATGTAGTTTCTTATAATAATGGTGATGATGGTATTTCTGTAAGTAGTGGTGTTAATTGCACTTTAAAAAATATTGATATAAGAAATAGTGGAGATATAGGGTTAGTATTTTATAATTCAAATAGCAATATTGAAAATTTAACTATTATTAATAGTTCTGCAAGTGGAATTTTTCTTTATGGTACTAATAATAATTTCTCAAATATAACAATAGAAAATAATACTTATGGTATTTTTCTTACTTCTGTATCAGATAATAATAATTTTAATAACTTATTTATTAATGATAGTTCTACAGATGGTATAAGGTTTGCATCTTATGCAGGGCAAGACCCTGATAATAATTATATTAAAGATTGTATAATAAATTATAGTTCAGGTAATGATATTACATTTGTAAGTTCTGCATTAAATAATACTTTTTTGAATTGTTCATATAGTATTTCTAAAGAAAGCATTGCTTCAGGGGGAGGATTGGTTAGAAAATGGTATTATCAAGCTTATGTTAATGATAGCAATGGAAATGATGTTGCTAATGCAAATATATCTATTTATAATATCTCTAATCATTTGCAGTTTCATAATATCACAAATTCAACAGGTTGGATTAGTAAAACTAATTTAGTTGATTATTTTAATAATGGAACAAGACAGTATTATAGTAATTATACTATAAATATTAGTAATTCAAGTTATACAACTGGAGAGTATGTTTATAATGTAAGTGTTGTTGAAAATAAATTAGATAATTATTATACATTAAGTATTGAAGATACAACTCCACCTTATTTTACAACATTTGCAAATCAAACAGTTCTTAGTAATGAGAGTCTGAGTTATGATATTAATGCTGATGATAATATTGTTTTGAAAAACTTTTCAATTAATTGGACAAATGCTTTTGATATACATGAAGCAACAGGTTTGTTGACAAATACGAGTGCTCTTACTGTCAGAACATATTTAATTAATGTGAGTATTAATGATACAACAGGAAACTTGAATTGGAGTCATTTAAGTGTTGTTGTTAGTCAGGGTGGGATTGATTATACAAAGCCTTACTTCATAGGTAACTACTCAACAATCTATAATGTAACTGTAAGAAGTAATGAAACTTTATTTAGAGATATTAATGCTACTGATTTAATATCTTTTGGAAATTATTCTATAAACTGGAGTAGTGTATTTATTATTAATGGAACAACTGGTATTTTGAAGAATAAAAGTCCTTTATCTGTTCAAAATTATTTGATAAATAATTCTATTAATGATACTACTGGTAATGTGAATTGGACTTATGTAAATGTGAGTGTTGTTGCAGGAGGAATTGTAAACCCATGTCCTAATTCTTGGATTGGTAATGGGACAAAGGAAGACCCTTGTCAAGTTACTGAATGTGATAAATTAAGTGTTGCTAATTTATATTATGAATTACAGCAGGATAATGAAACTACTGAAACCTGTTTTAATGTAACTGCAAATAATATTACTTTTGATTTTAATGGTTATAATATTAGTGGAGATGATGGGGGTATGGATTATGGAGTTTATAATAATGGTTATAATGATTCTGTTATTAAGAATGGATATATTTATGATTTTGGAATTGGGATATATTTGTTAAATAATAAAAATAATATTATCTGGAATATGACTACAAGTAAATGTTCTTCTTTATTTGGAAGTGGGATTGAACTATCTTCAAGTTCTTATAATAATATTACAAAATTAACTTCAAATTCAAATACTATGAGAGGTATTTTTATCTCTTCTAGTTCACATAATTATATTACAGATATTTTCACTGATTTAGATAAAATAGGAATAGATATTATTGGTTCAAATAATTCTGTTGTCAATGGTATTATTAATAATTCTATTCAAAATAGTGTTTCACTTAGAACTTCAACTTCTTCAAACAACAACTTCACAAACATAACAATATCAAATACTGCTGATGCTTATTATGATTTTGAAATTGGAACAGCAGGTATAAATGGGACTTATTTTATAGACATGTCAAATATTCATAATTATACATTTACTGGTTTAGGGGGAATAATTAATATTAAAGATTCTGATTATGGTGTTATTAATTATTTTGATAGGGTTAATGAATCTGGTTTGAATTTTACAAATGATATTAGGATTTCGAATAATTCAGTTACTGTTGAATCTGGAACTAATGCTGGATTGAATGTTTCAGCAAATATAACTCTTTATTCTATTGGGGATAGAGGTTATAGTAATCCTGTGATTTTTAGAGATGGTAGTGAAGTTTGTAATACTACAACTATTCCTAGTTGTTGGAATTATACTGCTCTTACTGCTTCAACTGTTATATTCAATGTAAGCGCATTTAGTAATTATAATATTGGAGAATTAGATTTAACATTTCCAATTATAAATATTAAATATCCTTTAAATCAATCTTATAATCTAAATGTTTCTAGGATAAATTATACAGTGACAGATAATGTTGCAGTAGATAAATGTTGGTATGGTAATGGAATTATGAATAGTTCTGTGGTTAATGGTGGTATGAATTTTAGTAATGTGATTAGTTTTGAAGGAAATAATAATTATACTGTTTGGTGCAATGACACTTCTGGAAATAGGAATAAAACAAGTGTTATGTTTTTTAAAGATAATATTAATCCAATCATAGCATTGTATAGTCCTGCTGATGATGTAAGTTATATTTCAAGTTCTCAAAGTATTAATTTTAGTTATAATGTTTCTGAATTACATAATATTGCAAATTGTAGCTTGATTGTGGGAGGTGTTGTAAAAGCAATTAACTCATCTCCTATTGATAAAACTCAAAACCAGAGTTTTGTAAGCATATTTACATCTGGGTCTTATGGCTGGTATATTGGTTGTGTTGATGAATATCTAAATCAAGGAGCAAGTGATGTTAGAAGTTTTGTAGTTAGTTCTCCTGGAGGAGCTACTGGAGAAGAGGATGGTGGTGGCGGAGGAGGTGGTGGAGGGGGTGGTGGTGGAAATACAGGTAGGAGTGTAGGAGATTTAGTTCTTGACATTGAAGAATTAAATATAGATGTTCTTATTGATGAAATTAAATCAAGACAAATAGGATTATATAATAATGGAAATGCAAGTCTTAATGTAGTGGTTGTTTTGCAGGGATTAGAAGATATTGTTGAAATTAGCCAGAGTGATTCTTCTTTTGAGCTAGCTCCTGAAAAAAGAAAGTTTGTAGATGTTAAAATAACTGCCCCTGAACAACCAGGGATTTATCCAGGTAAGATTTTGATTAATGGCCAAGAGATATTAATCAGTATTAGTGTAAGCACTAAAAAACTGTTGTTTGATGCAGAAATTGTTATCCCAGATCAGTTTAAAGTTATAAAGGTTGGAGAGAAATTAGAATTTCAAGTATCTTTAATTCCAATGGGAGAAAAACCAGATTTAGATATTACACTTAATTATTTTATTAAGAATTTTGAAGGGCAGACTATTTTAAAAGAAAGTCAGACTTTATTTATTGATAGTCAAAAGAGTTTTAAAAAAGTATTTTCAACTCAAAATATTCATGAAGGAAATTATGTCTTAGGTTTAGAGGTTGTTTATATTAATGGAATTGCAACTTCTAGCTCTCATTTTGAGATAAGGGATAAAAAGTTTGGATTAGATAACAATACTCTTATTTTATTAATTTTAGGAATTGGAATAATAGTTTTTTTAATTTTAATAATCTTAATTAGCAGAAGATATAAAAACATAAAAATCCTTAAAAAGAATAGGGCAAGAAAAAAATGAATGCTTAAAATTAAAACAAAAAATGAAAATAAAAAAAGGTGTTAAAAAGTATTTGATAATTTTATTATTTGTGATAATCTTAATTTTCTTAGGTTATTTTATTTATTCTTCTTATTTTTCTGAAGATAATTCTTCTTATTTTTCTAAGGATAAAGAGAGTAGTTTTGAAACAGATGTCTTGTTTCTAAAAGTAGGGATTATTGAAAATAGCAGTTCTGCTAATAGTGTTAATATTAAATCTAATTCTTTTAATCATTTTTTAATTAGATTAAATCAATTAGAAGGTATAGCTAATTTAAGCGAGAGTGAATTTAATTTAGAAGCTAATCAAGAGCATAGTTTTAAAATTAATTTTAATCCTATGGGAAAGAAACCAGGAGTTTATCTAGGAGAACTTATAATCTCAACAGATTTTGAGATTAAAAAAATTCCAATTATTTTAGAGATTCAGTCAGAAGATGTTTTATTTGATAGTAATGTTAATTTGTTTCTGAGTAAAGAGGGTGTTATCTCTTTAAAAGATTTAGACACAGAGATAAGTATTTTTGATTTATCAAACATAGGGAGGAGCAGTGTTAATGTAGACTATTTTATTAAGGATTTTGATGGAAAGACAATTCTTATGGAATCAGAAGATTTAGTTGTGGAGAGTAGGTTAGATTATACTAAAAGATTCGATATACAAGAAGATATTGAATTAGGAAGTTATGTTTTAGGAGTCCTTGTTACATATCATGATTCTGTAGGAGTTTCGAGTGTATTGTTTAGAGTTAATGAAGCTAAGGCTCTGGAACTTGCTTCTTTAGGAGGTTTTGGAAATAATTTTTGGATTATTCTTGTGTTTGGTTTATTCTTTTTTATGTTTTTAGTCTTATTTGTTTATTCTTTATCTTCAAGAGAAAAATTATTAAAAGAATTACAATCACAATACAAAAGAGAATTAAAAAAACAGAGTGAAATTATTAAAAAACAGGAGAAAAG
Source organism: Candidatus Woesearchaeota archaeon (assembly GCA_964528215.1). GTDB lineage: Archaea > Nanobdellota > Nanobdellia > Pacearchaeales > GW2011-AR1 > ARS1285. The sequence goes on along the minus strand of CAZGSA010000040.1, from coordinate 2,532 downwards.
AAATTATCCTAGATTTAATTCTAATGAGAGAGAGATTTATAAAAAAGAACTTAAAAAAATTAAAAATCAAAGGGTTAAAGAATTGAAAAATATTCATAAAAAAAGAATAAAAGAAGCTGAGAGGATAAGAAAGAGTAAGGATATTAATAAATTAAAGAGGCAGCTGAGTTTATGGGAATCTAAAGGTTATGACATAAGTGTGTTAGAAAAGAGATATAGAATTCCTAATGTAAAAGATATAAAAAAGCAAGTTGAAGCTTGGAAATCTAAAGGTTATGATACTAGTGGTTTAGAAAAGAAATTAAAGAATAAAAACAGAAAATAAGATACTATTAACTCTACAGAGGATAGCTACAATTTTCATTTGACAAAATTTATTAAATTAAAAGAAATATCAATACATTAGAATATCCTTAGTTATGAAGACTAAATAACTGTTATGTTTAGTTGAATAATTTAGAAAGATGTTGAGGAAACTAACATCCTTAGATGTATGATGATGTTATTTTAATAAGATTAAAAATAAGAAAGTTTAAAAGTAAATATTGCTTTAGTATAATAGGAAAAGGGTGAATTAGATGGTTAAAAAAGAGGCACTTAAAAAAGATTTTGAAGTTTTTGCAAGAGGTGTTCAGAGGTTAGAGGAAATTAGAACCGAGTTAAATAGCCTGGACACAAAAAGTTATGAAGTAGAAGTTGCTTCTATTAAAAGTAAGTTGAAAAATGTTTCTTATATACCTGAAATTGAAAAAGAGATGAGGAATTTAAAGTCTAAGATTAAAGGGAATTATAAAAAAGAAGTAAAAAAAACAGAGAGTCATATTAGGATTAACCAAAAGATAAGGGAGTTAGAAAAACAGATTAAGAAGAAAAGAAAAAGAGTTGTTCCTGGAAAACAAATTAAGTTGATTAATGAAATTCCTAAAATTGAAAATCAGATTAAGAATTTAAAAAATGTTTTAGAGAATCAGAAAAAAGAAGAAAAGCGCAAAAAAGAACTTTTAAGAAAAATTGATCCGGAAGTTAATCTTTTGGTCAGTAATAAATTTGATTTAACCTTGGATGAAATTAAAGCAGAGCTTTCTAATAAAATAAAAAATAAGGAGTCAACAATTCAGAGACAACTGCAAGAAGATTTGGAAGTTAGAAAAGAGAATTTTAATAATCAGTATAAAGGTTTAGAAAAGAAATTTAGTAATAAATATAGAAATAAACTAGACAAATCTTTAAGAAAAGAGGTTAAAAAAAATTTTAATAGTGCTCTTAAAAATAAAGTTGAAGGATTAAAATCAAGTCTTGAAAAAGAAAATCTTGAAAGATTAAGATTAGAAGAGAAAAAATTGATGAAAAAAGAGCAGGATAAACTAAATCAGTTAGATGTAGATAAGAGTAAAGTTTTAAGACAATTAGAATCTGAAGCTAGAAAAAAATTAGAATTAGAAAGAAAAAAATTAAAAGAAAAAGAAGATTTAAAGATTAATAAATTAAAAAATAAATTAAAAAATAAGGGTAAAGATGAGGTTTTTAAGAGATTAGATGTATTAAAAGGAAAGATTAATAGGCAGGCTCAAAAGGTTCTTAAAAAACAAGAACAATTGTTAGAATCAAAAGAAAAAGTAGTTTTAAATAATCTTTTAAAAAAACAGGAAAAATTAACAAAAAATATTAAAAAAGAAAAAGAGAGAGAATTAAATGAAAAAAGAAAAGAATCTGAAGTTCAGATTTCTGGAAAGCAGATTAAGGATTTAAAAGAAAGATTATTAGATGAGGTTGAGAAGAATAAAAAAAAATTAAGAGATAATTATTTTTCTGATTTAGAAAAAGAAAAAAAGAAATTAAAAAATCATTTTCAAGAAGAAATTTTGGTCTATAGAATGATGTTGAATAATAAGATGCATTTACATTTAACAAATGAAATTAAGGAACTTCATAAAAAATATCAGGAAAAAGAAAGACAAGAAGAGATAAAAATAAAACAAGAAGCAGAAAAATTAAAAAAATTTCGAGATGTTCTTAGTAATCAGAAAAAAGGGTTTTGGGATATAAGAAGGTCTTTAAAAGATGAGGCAACCAAGCTTGAGCAAGGTAAAGAAAGTTATAAAAAACAAATAAAAGAAAAAATTGAAAAAGAAAAACAAGAGGCTATTAAAGAATTTGAAAAAGAAAAACAAGAGACAAGAACAAGACTTGAAAAAGAAAAACAAGAATCTATTAAAAAAACTGTTTCTGAACAATCAGCAATTATTAAAAATAAGCTTAAAAAAGAGTTTAATGAAAAATTGAATTTAGAGGTAAAGGCAAAAAAAGCAGAATTTGAAAAAAAGAAAGCAGATTTAGCTTTAGATATTCAAAAGAAAGCAAAAGCCTTGTTTAGTTAGTTTTGTTCTGATAATTTTGTTTTGATTTATAGGAAATCTATATTTTTTATAATGTGTATTAATATGTCTAAAATTGATAACCCCCTAATTTATTTGGGAGCTTAACTAAAGATACAGTTATAAATTCCGAAAAAATCAAAGATTTTTTGGACCA
>CAZGSA010000039.1:0-8459 GCA_964528215.1 Candidatus Woesearchaeota archaeon | reverse complement strand
AAGAAGAGATAATACCATACACAATCCAATTAAAGCAAGCCAGGAATTTCCAGTAAAAAAAGCAACAAGACTAAGTGCCCCAATTATTAAAACACCCATTCCAGCCTCTAATCCATTATAACCTGCTAAAAAATTATAAGTTGTTGCAGCACCTAAAATACCTAGTGGAATGATTAACAAAGGATAAATCAAACCAATATTAACTCCTGATAAAAAAGGGAGATTGATAAGAGAAGTTCCAGCATTAATAACCATTAAAGGTATTGCAGCCATTAAAACCCAAAATAACCTCATCTTCTTACTTAATCCAATCTTCCACCCAAAAATATCATCAATTGTTCCTATAAATCCAATCATTAAAACTGTTGCAAGAAGTGCAAAAATCTCAATTATGTTTGAAGTTGTTTTAAAATAAAATGTCTTAAGAGCAATATAAATCAAGACTCCTAAAACAAACCCCGCGATAACACATATTCCCCCTGCCTCAGCAACCTGTTTTTCATCTGTTTTATGAATATCTTTTCCAACTAAGTCTACATTTTTTGCTCTTTTAATCCAGTGAGGAAGTAATAATAAAGTTACTAAAAAACTCAAAACAACAGGGATCAATAAAATTGAATCTATCATATATTTAGGTGTTTTAAAATTAGTTTATAAGGATTATTGTGATGTTAATACTAAAAGAAATTTCTATATTTTAAAATAGAGCATTAATATTCTATAAAATTTTAAGTTATGCAGATGAGAATCTTGAAAAAGTGTTATTTGTAGATGAAAATAAAAAGAAATATAGGAGAAACTCATTACTTTAGTTTTAGAAGATGCCATGTTAATGAATAGCTTAATCAATAAGGGTATATAGCTTAAGAATACAATAAGACATAAAAGAAATCCGGGCATTTATCTTTCTACACCCTAGACCTTGAACTAATACTCTCTGGAAAAAATCTTTGCACATATTCTTCATTATACTGTTCATTTCCAGTATAGTGAATCTCCCAGATTTTAATAGGTCCTTGAATCCCCTGATAATAGACAATTTCAGGAATCTCTGAACCTTGGTTTCTTATACTCTTGACAATTTCATTTGATTGTTCATGAACTAATTCAAAATTTTCTCCCTCACCAAGTAGATATAATCTAACCCACAATGCCCTCATATTTCTAGGGCTTAAAAACATTGAAGCACCAATTGGATTAATTGAAACTCCCTGTTCCTGAACATTTAATTTTGAATAAATATAAACACAACCTTCTGCCCCATTTTCAAAATCAACTAAATCTTCTCCAACATACAAATATCTTAAATTTACCTTATATCTTTGATTATTATAAATCATAAGAGCATATGGTTGCTGAAATTCCATTGAATTTTCTGATTGTGTTGTCGGCACAATAAGTCCTAAAATTCCTGTTGCCTTTCCTGGCAAAAGAATTTCCTGCCCATCTTGATTAATAATCAAATCTTCATCTAAACCCACAGAACCTGGATAAATTAAAAGAGTTTGATTACTAGTTTCTTGAGTTTGAGATTCATCTAAAAGAAATGTTCCAATCCAAGAATATCGATCATAGTTTTCATCACTTCCAATATTAGAATATGCAGAATATTTTCCAATTTCAGTAGAATCAATTAAAAAATGGGTAACATTATGATTATAAAGAACTTCTAAAGCTTCTTCCTCACTTTCAGCAGTCAAGACATGCCTTCCCATTAAATAATTCCAATACCCTATACTATTTCCTCCATCTAACATAGTTGCTCTCTCCCCCATTGTCTGCACCCAATAACCATAATCCCACCAATGCCCAAATACAGAATTTTCAGAAGTATTTTCTCTAACCCATTGCATTGCATACTGCCATTGATGAGTATAGGAAGAAGGAATCTGAACTTTTGCACTAGAATTACTAACCTTATAATTATACTGAAGAGTATAAGCAGAACTTAAGACAATGAGAATAGCAAGTGCAATTGCAAGTATTTTAATTAACTCATCTTTTTTCTTAAAACAATTAGTAACAGAAATAACAGAAATATATGCTAAGGGAATTATTGCAATTGGAGCTAATACCATAATCAGTCTAACAGCACTTCTAGCTGCAATTATTCCTATAAAAACAAGACTAAATACAAAAATATAATCAAATCTAATATTTTTAAAAACTTCTAGTTCATGAGACTTATATCTTTTATAATAAACATAACCTGTTCCTAAAATAAGTATGACATAACCTAAAATATAAACTAATTTGCTAAACCCTGTTTCCCCATTTAATATCCCTGTTTCAGAAGCTCTGCTAAAAACAAGGGCAAACAAAAATAAGATATAACTTATTATTAAAATAGATTTTTCTTTTATATCTAATTTTTTAATCATCTCATAGAATAAAAATAATGAACCTAAAATAAATAACCAGAAAAATAAGGGGGGGACTGTTCCTGTTTTTCCACCAAACAAAACAATTTGAGTAGGTCCAAAACTTGATGCCCAATCATTAAAATGAGGTTGTGCATTTTCTGCAACAGTAAATAATAATCTGCTTGTATAAGGTCTAAATAATTGATATGCAGTGTTTTTAAACATATTACTCACTGTTGAAGGCCCTAAGATAATAGAAGCTAAAATAACCAAGAATATAATAGAAATAATTATTACAAATATTTGGGGAGGAATTTTTTTAATTTTCTCATTTTTTAATATTTTATTTTCCTTAAACTTGGTTTCAAACATTGCAAAATAAAGTATTATAAAAAAGCCAACAGCAAGTGAAGCAGCAGTTGAAGAAGTCATTATAAATGCTTTAAAAGTCATTCTTTGTGTAAATGGTAACCAAAAAACCATAGAACCAACAAGCCAAGTTAAATAAACCATGGCTCCTTTTTTATCAATAGCTCCTAAAAAAAGAGCAATAAAACCAGCAATAGCTAATGAAGTATAAATAAATTCAACACCACCCCAAATCAAACCCATTAAAGCAGTAAATAAACCTGCCAAAATGGCAAGAATAAATGCAGTCCTGATTTTATTAGATTTCCAAGATTTTATAAAAAAGTAAAATGCAAAAAACATTAAACCAAATCCAACAGATTCTTTTTCTGGGATTCCTGCAATTGTTCTAGATAATAGTGAAGGCAAGGTAATTAAAAATGCAGTTGCAATTAAAGCAATTATATTTGAAATTTTTTCTCCTTTTTCTTCAAATATCTTTCTAACTAATAAGAAAAAAGCAATAGCAGTAAATACAGAGGCTATAACTGGAAGAATAACAGCAGCATATTCCACAGTTGTATTTGAATTAAAAACATGGATTATTCTGTAAAGATAAGCAATCATATAAGGGAGAAGTCTGGTTTCTTTTAATGTATCAAAATATAATGGAACATATCTCATTGTATCAATTGCAGGCATTGTTCCATGTTCAATAATTAGTTTTGCCCACCTCATAAAAAAGAAAGGGTCTAAATCAGGTCCTAAAGTCCAGTTATTTCTAGTAATATCCCATAAAAAAGGATTTCCAGTCGCAGGATTGATTTTCATAGGAAGAGTTCTTATTGAAACATTTACCCATAAAATTATAGCCAAAATAATATAAGTAATCCAACTGAATTTATTAACAAATATTTTTTTCAACATCTCTTTTCTCTCTTTCATAACTTGTTCATCACTTTTTTCATGCTTTATAATTCCTCTATTAATATGCTCTCCAACAATCTTACTATCCCCTATATTGCTATCCTCTATTTTACTGTCTTCGATATAACTATCTTCAATACTGCTGTCTATAATTCTGCTATCTTCTATCTTACTATCTTCAATCTCACTGTCTTTATTTTCATTCATTTTAACTATAATCTCTTAATTTATTGAGCATAATTCTCAAAATTTAAATTCCTAATTATGGTTTTTACAAACCAAAACTATGATTCCCACTATTTATAACAAGGGAGAATTGGGTTTTTAAAGTCTTTTATAGTTGAGAGAGATAATAATTATTAAAAAATAACAAATATAACAAACCTCAAAAAACTACTCTAACTTCTTCTCAAAATTATCTAACCTCTTCTTATACTTTTAAGCAATCCTTCATCAATTTCCCCTAAGATTTTCATTTTTGCTTATCTTCTTCAAGTTTTTCGATTTCTTAAAAAATAGCAGGAGTTATAAACACTTCAATTAATGCTGCAATAAATAAAATAACAACTGCTAGAATAACAAGATTAAGAGAATCCTGTAGAATTATCCAGAATTTTTCTGAATGAACATCATGTTTAATAACTGCAATACTAATTATTCCTCCTGCTAAAGCACCTGCAAAATAAGCTAGTATTTCAGGAACTCCATGAATCATATATCTTCCTAACGCCAAGGGAAGATTTAAGATATTTGATTTTGAAAAAATACCTATTGCAGCACTTATCACACTGGCGTTCCAGGCTAAAATAAATATAGCTCCCGCACCAAATATTAATGAAAAAACAAGAGTAAAGATTAAAACATAAATATTATTTGCAAAGATATTAACTATTTTTTCTTTTGCAGTTAAAAATGCAGTTGTTTTTGAAATATGCTCTATTCCATATTCAGAAACACAATCTTCATAGTGAGAGGGTTTATTTATAGCACAATAAGTTTCAATTTGTGCCCTAAAATTTTGATTTCCATCTTCAAAGATAATATACCAAGAGCTAAACGCAATTATAAAACCCAAAAATAAAAACATAAAATAAGTAAGAGCCTTACTATGCTCTTTTAATAAGGGCATAAAACCCTTAATAACAAAATCTTTTTCTTCTTCATTTTTAATTGCAAAATATATAAATGGAATTGAAAACATAACAGTAAATGTAACAATTAAAATCCCAGAATACTTTGATAATACTGGATCTCCCGAAAATATCCATTTAACTAAAATAAGAGAAATTAATCCATAAAGAACTCCTATAAAGAACATTTCCCAAGGTCTTCTTTCAGCTTTTAGAGGGTTGAGAAGCATCTCTAACATTTTAAACTATCCATATCCTTAAAATTTTTGATTTTATATTTTTCCATCTTTTTTATTATAATCCTAAGAATAATTAACTTTTAAACATTGTTACAAAGAGTTTTTATAGTATTTATCCTTATTTCATATATTAATAGCTTAATGTAATATCTAAAGAGATAGTATAAGCAAGAAGAAGAGAAGCTCGATATCAAACATACAGGAAGTTATTGAGATATAAGCTCAAAACAAAAAGATGGTGAACAAACAAGCTAAATTTAACAAGATTTGCAAAGATATTAAATCAATTAAAATTCAAGGAGCAACAAATATCGCAAAAGAAGCTCTTAAAGCCTATTTTCTATTTCCTTCAGATTCCTCGAAGAGGAGATTGCTGTCCCTTAGACCTACAGAACCAATGTTAGAAAAAGTTCTTGATTTAGCTGAAAAACAAGGGAAAAAACAAATTCTTCAGCATTTTAAAGATGCTCAAGTAAATATTAATAAAAAGATAAATAAGTTAATAAAAAATAATTATACAATCTTTACCCACTGCCATTCAACAAATGTTATTAATGCTCTAATTTATGCAAAAAAACAAGGTAAAAAATTTCAGGTTTATAATACTGAAACACGCCCACTATATCAGGGAAGAAAAACAGCAAAAGAATTAAAAAAAGCAGGAATTAAAGTCACTATGTTTGTTGATTCTGCAATAGGGGTTGCTTTATCAAGAGAACAAAAAACAAAAAAACCAAATTTAATATTTCTTGGATCAGATGCTTTATTAAAACAAGGGGTAATTAATAAAATTGGAAGCGAAACCATAGCTATTATTGCAAAACAAAATAAGATTCCATTATATATAATTGCAGATTCTTGGAAATTTACAAAAAAGAAGATCCCAATCGAAAATCGTAAAATTAATGAAATTTGGGATAAAGCTCCCAAAAATATAAAAATTAAAAATCCTGCTTTTGAATTTATCCCTAAAAAATATATTAAATCAGTTATTAGTGAATTAGGAATATTAAGTTATAATGAGTTTTTAGAAAAAGTTAGCAAGTAATGTTTCTTAAAATATTAATTTGAGAGAAATCCACTTTTTTAATAAATAAGTAACGCAATACTCTACAAATATAAGAGTATCTAGATGAAACAACTGAAAAATGTCTGAGGATAGTCTAAGAATCCAAAGAGATATAAAAGGAAATCAAAACTAAATTTTAAAAAGAGTATTTTAACATCTACTAATCAGAAATTATTTTTTTGGTTTATCTTCTACAATATCTTCTATTTTATCATTTTTCTTTTTCTCTTCTGCTTGTTCTTTTCTAATATTATCAAACATATTCTGAAGATTAAATTGTAATTGTTCTATTTTCTCATTTATCTCTCCTTTTGCCTTAACAAGTTTAACCATTTGTTCTTGAATTATCTCCTTTGTTTCAGAAATAGATTTTTTAACAAGGTGACCTTTTCCAACTTCAACAATAAGTCTAAGATTTTCTGGTTTTTCTTTAATCTCTACTGGAAGATAAATCTTTTTTCCAATATTTGCAAGTATATTATTATTATTTTCAGATTTTCCAATTTCTTCTAAACTTAAATCAATTTCCTGCATCTCTTCCATATTTTGATCAATAAGCCTTAGTTGTTCATTTAACTGATTAGCTTCTTGCTCAATCATTTGCATCTGCATTATTTGTTCTTGGTTCATTTTAAAATTACCTTAAAATTGTTTAGAAAAAAGGGTTTTTAAATCTACTGCAAACCAAAAATCTTCCTAACAATTATACTGAAGATTATTGAACTTCCAATATACCACCAAATCCATGTAGAAGATATAGATGTTTCAACAAATGTTGTTCTTAACCAGCTAAATAATATCAATAGGGGAACAAGTGTAACTAACATTGGTTTTAGCGAATGTTTAAATTGTTCAGGTATATCCTCTAACATTTTCTTATTAATCTCCATAACTTTTGCAGGATCATCTTTAAACTTTTTCATATCTACTCTAAGCTGTTTCTGCCTATCTTTAATCTCCTTCATCTTATCCTTATCTATCATAAAATAATTAACCATGGTGATAAAAAGAGTTACAATAAATGAAAGAATTATTATTCCAATCTTAGGATTATTTTGAATTAATTCAACAATAGCCATTTTTAATATTTTTTATTATATCCTCTTTCTTTTTGTTTGATTATTAATATATTTAAAGAAAACTAGTTTTTAAAACTAAGTAATACGAATTATACATTCATCATCTTCTTTAAAGCAGGATTCATATCCATTGCATGTTGCTGTGCAATGTTTTGATAAAATTGAAATGTAATCATAATTCCAAGAAGAAGGGCTGTCCCTCCAATTAAAGCTCCTAAAACATCCGATATTGCTGCCAATAATCCAATTGCCAAGCCCCCCATAATTGTTAAAGGTAGGATATAACGAGAAAGTATAGACTCTAAAATTCTTTTATCTTTTCTAAATCCAGGTATTTGCAATCCTGAGTTTAGTATATTCTCAGCCTGTGTAGAAGCATCCATTCCAGAAGTTTTAACCCAAAATACTGAAAACAAAGCTGCAAAAAACATATAAAACGCAATATGTCCAAGGGCCTGCCCTAATAATATTGTCTGCCATCTTCCTTCAATTAGTGCCTGGATAATAGGAGTAGCACTAATCCAATATAAAAATCCACTTGTAGCTCGTCCATTAACCATATTTCCAAAAAATGTTGGATGTCCTAACCAGTTTTGTAATAAGCCTCCAAATAATTGAAAATTAGCTACAAGGGCTGCAGTTAAGATAACTGGAATAACACTAGCATAAAAAAATTGCAAAGGCCATTTCATCGTATATCCTCTTATTCTATCATAAGTAAGGGGGATTTCAATTTTTAGAGATTGAGCCCAGACTACAAGTAAAAATAAAACAATTGTTGCAATAATAGGAGCCAAAGCAACCATTGCCCCAGTCGAATCCCCATTCATTAAACTTATTATAAATGCAATTACTTTTCCAATAGGTTGAAATCTACCTTCAACTAAAAATTGAAAAGCACGAGTTATTAATTGCCAACCAACTCCTGCTGCAATAAATAAACTAACTCCAGAACCAAATCCCCATTTTTGACAGATTTCATCCATAAATAATATTGCTAAACCTCCTAAAACTAATTGCAAGATAACTATCACTGTAAATCCAGGTTGAGCCCCAATTCCCCCCATTAAAACATAAATTAATGCTTCAAAAATTATAAAAAAGAAAACCAAAAGTTTTTGAAGTCCTCCAAAAAATCTTTTACCCTCTGTAGTTGAAGTATCAATATCTAAAATCTTAGCCCCAACTAATAATTGCAATATAATAGAAGCCATTACTATTGGACCAATACCTAGAGATATGATTGAACCAAAATCTGTTCCCAAAAGAACTGCAATGTCTCCATAATGCTGTAGAAAACTTGC
>CAZGSA010000038.1:0-8493 GCA_964528215.1 Candidatus Woesearchaeota archaeon | reverse complement strand
AAATGTTGAATATATTTTTGTCAATAATTTTCCCAACTATGTTATTATTATATCTAAAACAACTTATAGAGATTAATTTTTTTACACTTTTTCTTCAAGGAACTCTCTTCTTTTTAATCTATGGGTTTTTAATCCTATTATTTAAGGGATTTGATAAGAAAGATGTAATGATAATAAATTCAATAAAAAATAAATTCACAAGGATAAAAAGATAAAACAATTATTTCTTTATACCAATAACACCAACAGTTCTACAAAATAAATTAGGATATATGTTTGACAAAAATTTAAAGATATAATCTATAGGTATCAAAACAGTTCTTTTAAATCCCTTATCCCACATAACAATTCGAGAATGCCATCCATATCCTACTCTTTTTATTATCACAAACTTAGAAAAGAACTTTAAAATATCTTTAACCCTGGGAACATGTATGTGTTGGTGTTTGTTTATTGTTTCAAATGCTTCAGAACATTTAAGTTTTTTGCCAAAAAGATAGCTTAGCCTGGAGTATAAATTATATTCATTAGGCATAGATAAAACAAAGAATGCGTCTTTCTTTGCAACACGAAGAAGTTCATCCATTATCTTATTAGGGTAGAGGGTATGTTCTAATGTGTCTAAACATACAATAACATCATAAACCCTGTTTTTTATTGGGAGTTTTTTAGTACTTAAAGTATCTAAATTAAATGTATAATTTGGTTTTTCCCAATTTTCCCAGGTTTTATAATCTAAACTTTCATAGATAAAGTTATCGCCGAGATAATCTCTCAAATACATATACCCAGCACCAACATCTAGGAGCCTATATTTTCTATTTTTTGGAAATTTATTTATTTGAGAAACAGCAAATTTTATCTGTATTGGAAGTTCATTAAATGTTAGTCTTTTAATAGTTTTTCCCATAAGTTTAAAACTTTTTAATTCTTTATAAAGATTATTCTAAATCCCCCCGTGTTATTTTATAACATATTCCTTTAAAGTAATCATCTAAGATTAAAGGACTTTGCTTAAAATTTATTTATAATAATAAGGATAAATTTTTCTTTAAAACATATATCTCAGTTTCATAAACCTTTTAAATTGTTCTCTTATATTGACTTTATGCAAAAAGATTTGAAAGTCTTTGAGAATTATCATTATTTATTAGCATCTTTAATAAGACATAAGCTTAATCATAATCTCTGTTTAATTTCATTAGAGAATATAAACTTTTAACATAAAAAATTAAAAAAACAAGATGGAAGTAATAGAAAACAACAACCGAGAAAAGAAAGTTTATGTAGCGCTTAGTACAGATTTAATTCATCCAGGACATTTGGAAATAATTAATGAGGCAAGAAAATTAGGGGAGGTTATTATTGGACTTTTAACAGATAAGGCTATTGCGAGTTATAAGAATCTTCCATTTCTCAACTATGAAGAACGAAAAATAATTATAGAAAATATAAAAGGAGTTAAAGAGGTTATCCCACAAGAAACTTTAGATTATGAAGATAATCTGAGAAAGGTCAAACCTCATTATGTTGTTCATGGAGATGATTGGAAGATAGGGGTTCAAAGGGAAACCAGGCAGAGAGTCATAAGCACACTTAAAGAGTGGGGAGGGCAATTAATAGAAATTCCATATAATAAAGAAGAATATTCATTTAGGGTAAATAAAGAAATAAAAAAAATGGCCGCTGCCCCAGAGATAAGGAGAAAAAAACTAAAGAGATTGTTAGAAATAAAATCAATCGTTAGAATTTTAGAATCTCATAACGGTTTAACAGGATTAATTATTGAAAATACGCAGATTAATAAAAATGGGAAGATGGAAGAATTTGATGGGATGTGGATAAGTAGCTTGACTGAATCTATAGCAATGGGGAGACCAGACATAGAACTTCCAGATTTAAGTTTAAGGATCTCTAATCTACAAAATATATTAGAGGTAACTACAAAACCAATAATTTATGATGGGGATACTGGTGGAATTCCAGAACATTTTGTTTTTTTAGTAAGGACATTAGAAAGATTAGGAGTTTCTGCAGTAATAATTGAGGATAAAATAGGACTTAAAAAAAATTCTCTTTTCGGAACAGAAGTTAAACAAACCCAAGATAGCATAGAAAATTTTTGCCATAAAATATCTATGGGAAAAAAGACACAATTTACTGAAGAGTTTATGATTATTGCAAGAATTGAAAGTTTAATTTTAGAAAAGGGTGTAGAAGATGCAATTACAAGGGCAAAGGAATATATAAAGGCAGGAGCAGACGCAATTATGATACATAGTAAAGAAGAGATACCTAATGAATTAATAGATTTTTGTGAGAGATATAAAGAATTTGAAGAGAGGGTTCCCTTGGTTGCAGTACCAAGCACCTATAGCACTATAACTGAAAGGGAATTAGAGAAATGCGGAATCAATATAATCATTTATGCTAATCAGTTATTAAGAAGTGCATATTCTTCTATGAAGAGGACTGCAGAATTAATCTTGGCCTGTGAAAGAGCTCATGAAACAGACCAATCTTCTGCATCTATAAAAGAGATTTTAAATTTGATTCCTGGGGGGAAGTAGACTAATAAAGATGATTTCTTGTGAAGAATTATATGAAGTTTTTAATAAAAATGATTTAAATTTCTTTACAGGAGTCCCGGATTCAACATTTAAAGATTGGATGAAATTCTTAAATCATGAAAATGGAAAAAGACTTATAAATATTATTGCTACAAATGAATGTGAGGCAAGCGCAATCATTTCTGGTTATTATATTGCAACAGGAAAGATAGGGATAGCATACATGCAGAACTCTGGGTTAGGGAAAACAGTTAATCCTACAACCTCTCTCTTATCAAAGGAAGTTTATTCTATACCTGCAATCTATATGGTTGGATGGAGAGGAGAACCCAATAAAAAAGACGAACCACAACATAAGATGATGGGCAGGGTAACGATCCCATTATTAGAAACTTTAGAGATTCCCTATAAAATTCTCCCAGATAATCTCGGAGAAGCAGGAAGGATAATAAAAGAAGTTAAAAGATTAGCAGAAGAAAATTCTTCTCCAATTGCTTTGATAATCAAAGAAGATACCTTTAAAGAATATGTTGCAGAAAAAGAGATTAAGACTGATTATGAACTCTCAAGAGAAGATGCAATTAAAACTATTATAAATAATTTAAATGGAGGAGAAGCAATTGTTTCAACAACCGGAAAAATTTCAAGAGAATTATTTGAATATAGAGAATCATTAAAACAAGGACATGAAAAGGATTTTTTAACCGTCGGAAGTATGGGTTGTTCTTCTGCAATTGGCCTTGGAATAGCTTCTCAAATAAGGAAACCAGTTATAATCTTTGACGGGGATGGCGCTGTTTTAATGCAAATGGGGACATTGGCTACAATTGGGCATTATAAACCAAAAAATCTTTTTCATATTGTTTTTGATAATTCCTCTTATGATTCAACAGGAGGACAACCAACAGTTTCTAATAATATTGATTTCGGAAAGATAGCTCTAGCTTGTGGTTATAATGATGCCGAATATGTTAAAACAAAAAATGATTTAGAAAAAGCAATAAAAGATCTTGACTATTCAAAAGGACCTAAAATTATTATTGTAAAAATTAATAAAGGTGCAAGAAAAGATTTGGGGAGACCAACAATAACCCCTTTAGAAAACAAAAAAACATTTATGAATTTCTTAAAAGAATGAAACAAGAAGAATATTTTGGATTTGGTAGTATAAAGAATTTAAGGAACATACTCATTAAAGAAAATTCTAAAAACATATTCTTAGTAACTGGTAGAAACTCTTTTGAAAAATGCAGGGCAAAATTTTTTTTAGCAGATTTATTAAAAAAATATAATGTTACTCAGTTTAATGATTTTACTTCAAATCCAGATATCCACGATATGAATAAAGGTTATAAAACCTTCAGTAATAGGGATATAGATACAATAATTGGGATTGGAGGGGGGAGTGTAATAGATGTTTCAAAATTTATTAAACTGTCTGCTTATAACAATGATATAAAAATACCTCTAATAGCGATACCAACTACTGCCGGAAGTGGAAGTGAATCTACTTATTTTATTGTTTATTATAACAAAAAAGAAAAACAATCTAAGGGGATTGAGGAAGCAACTCTCCCAGATTATTTGATATCTGACCCCCAATTTACACTGTCTCTTCCGAAGAAAATAACTGCCTCTACAGGTATAGATGCTTTATGTCAGGCAATAGAATCTTATTGGAGTATAAACTCAACAGAAGAATCTAAAAGGCTTGCGAGAAAATCAATTAAGTTATTATTAAAGAATTTAGAAACAGCAGTAAATAATCCCTCAAATGAATCAAGAAAAAACATGATGAATGCTGCAAATTTAGCAGGAAAAGCAATAAACATAACAAAAACAACCGCATGCCATTCAATTTCTTATCCTATTACCTCTTATTTTAATATACCTCATGGGCATGCAGTAAGTTTAACCTTAGGAGAAATGCTTATTTATAATTCTCAATTAAATGAAAACGATTGTTTAGATAAAAGAGGAGAAGGATATGTTAAAAAAACAATAAAAGAAATTTTAGGGATATTTAAATGTAATTCAGCACTTCAAACAAAAGACAAAATAAATGATTTAATGGATAATATTGGGTTAGAAACAAAACTTTCAGTTTTAGGATTAGAAAAACAAGACCTTAATATCATTTTAAAAAATGGATTTGCTCCAGAAAGAGTAAAAGATAATCCGAGATTATTAACAGAGGAACAATTAAATAAAATTTTAAATAAAATTTATTAAAATGAAAGCAATTATTCTTGCAGGAGGAAAAGGTACAAGAATTTACCCTGAATTTCCAGATTTACCAAAATCTTTAATACCAATTAAAGGCAAACCAATATTAAAATATATTATTGATCCATTGATAAAATCAAGTATAGATAAAATAATCTTTTTAACAGGATATAAATCAGAAAAAATTCAAGAATTTTTAAATAAAGAATATTCTTATTTAGATACAAAAATAATATCAGATCCTTCATCTCAGAGGGGGGGTTATATCTGTTCCTTAGCAAGAATTGAGAAATTAATAGATGACGATGTTTTTTTAATTCATGGGGATATGATTTATGATAAAAGATTAGTAAAAAGATTAATTGAAGATAATGAAAAAAATCTTGCAATGGTTCATTTAAATCCAGATTATTCTGGAAAAGATTTTAAAGCAAAAGTTAGGAATGGGTTAATAGAAAAAATAAGTACAAAGACTAATGGGCATTTGTTAATGCCTTTGTATAAATTTTCAAAAGATTCCTTTTTAATCTGGTTAAAATCAATTAATGAATTTGTTAATCAGGGAAAAATAAATCTACATGCAGAAGAAGCAATTGAACCCTATGCTGATAAAATAAGATTAAAGCCATTTTTTTATGATAAGGAATTATGTATGGAGATTGATAATCTAGAAGATCTAAAAAAAGCAGGATTAAGGATATCTTAAACTACTGATTTCTGTAGATCCAAAATTTAAAAATCCAAAAGACATTTACTAGGACAACAAATATTAAGAGGAATAGCGGACTATAAAAGAAAATAGCAAGAGCAAGAAAAATCCTTTGTAATCCTCCACTAAAACCTATTCTTCCTTTCAAATCCCCAAATATTTTTTTCTCAAATTGTTTGGCTACAACAGTTTTTTTCGGAAAAATATCTTTTGCAACATAACAACTAAAGTTTATCATAAGCAATCCAAATCCTCCCAAGATACCTAGGATGGGATTATCAATCTGATAGGCAAAGAAAATAATTACCCCAAAAAATCCTGCAACACCGAGTACTTCGTCAAGATAAGCCCCATACATTCTGTCTTTCCTCATTTCTTTTTTGGATTTATGATACCTTGCGATTTCTCCATCACAACAATCAAAAACATAAGCTAAAATAACAAACATCCCTGCAAAGATAAAATGATTTGTATAAATTAAATACATTGCAAAAATATCTGAAAGAAAGGTGAATAATGAAGCAATAAAAGTATTAAGGCCTATTTTTATCATTAAGGCGCTGAGCGGTCTCGAAATTTTTCTATAAAAGTAATATATTAAATAATCGTCTTCTTCAGGGCTTTTTTGAAACTTTTTAAGTTCCTGATAAACGCCTTCTTCTTTCTTTTTAGCTTTATTTGATTTATCTATCATGCCTATTAAATTGTTAATTAAAGTTTATTTATAAGTTTATTTAATTAATGTTTTAAAGATTTCGTATTCTAGATATATAATATTTATAAATCCCTATTTATCTCCTCTTTTATGAAAATAGCACATGTAAATATGTTTTATCTCCCTACTTTTGGGGGAGTAGAACAAGTAATGTATGAAATTGCACAAAGGCAAGTTAGAGAAGGACATGAGGTTCATGTTTTTTGCTGTGATTCTGATAAAAATCAGAGAATTAAGATAAAAGAAGAAATATTAGAAGGAGTTCATGTTCATAGAATGCCTTACTGGTTTAGATTGTCATTAAATACATTTATTTGGCCTTCATTGTTATGGAAATTAAAAGGAGATTTTGATATCATCCATACTCATGTTTCAGGGCATGATTATATGCTTTTTGCAGGTTTAATCTCAAGATTTAGGGGATATAAACATGTTCATACCACCCACTGTCCTTGGACAGATGCATCATTTAGACCACTTATTCTAAGGCCGTTTTTATTCCTAAATGATATTTTCTTTAATAAACTCTCTTTTAGGTTTGTAGATAAAATAATCTCTATAACTCCTTGGGAATTGAAAATACTCAATAAGTACACAAAAGAAAAGGATAAAATAAAAGTAATCCCAAATGGAACAGACAAAATTTTGTTCAAAAAAATAAAAAACAATCAATTCAGAAAAAAACACAAAATCAAAGAAAAATATTTAGTTTTATTTTTTGGAAGATTAAACCCTACAAAAGGTCCTGAAAAATTAGCTCAGGGAGCTATTAATCTCACAAAAAAAAGAAAAGACATCGCATTTATTTGGGTTGGTCCAGATGAAGGAAGGGCAGAAGAAGTAAAAAAATTAATTAAACCATATAAGAATATGCAGTATCTTGGACCAATTAGAGGAAAAGAAAAAATAGCTGAAATGTATCAGGCTGCAGATGTTTATGCTCTCCCAAGTTATAGGGAAGGACTTCCATTAACATTATTTGAAGCAATGGCTTCAGGTCTGCCAATTGTTTCATGTCCTGTGAATGGTATACCTTATGAAATGAAAGAACCTGAAAATGGATTTTTTTCTAATTTTGGGGATATAAAAAAATTAGAAGAAAATATATTAAGATTAATAGATAATAAACAATTATCTAAAAAAATTTCTAAAAATAATTTTAATAAATCAAAAAACTTTGATTGGGATATTATTTATAAAAGGTATATGGAGGAGTATAAAAAATTATTAAAAAAAAGATGAAAATCACATTAATATCAGCAGCAACATATCCTTCAGATCAAGGTATAAGAACAATATCCTCTGTTTTGAAAAAAGCAGGACATGATGTAAAGATGGTTTTTATGACATTAGATGAAGATTACTCTAAATTTTATACTACTAATGAACTTTATAGACTATTTAAAATCTGTAAAGATTCTGATTTAGTTGGAATTTCTTCATTTGTTTCAACAGCCCCAAGAGCAGTGCAAATAATAAAGTATCTAGAAAGAAAAATTCCAAAAATACCTATCGTTTGGGGGGGGATTCATGCAACAATATCTCCTCAAGAATGCATAAAGGACTGTAATATTGTTTGTGTTGGAGAAGGTGAAGGAGCAGTATTAGATTTAGTTAAAGCCATTGAAAAAAATAAACCAATTGATAAAATAAAAAATTTATGGGTTAAAAAAGATAAAGAAACAATAAAAAATCCTGTTCGCCCATTAATTGATGAGTTAGATAAAATACCTCTCCCAGATTATGATACTAAAACGCATTTTATCCTTGATAATCATAGAATAAGAAGATTTTTAGAAAATGATTTAGATGGGGCAATCTTTTTTTTAACAGGAAGGGGATGTCCTCATGGTTGTGACTATTGCAGTAATAGTCTATTAAATGAATTATATAAAGGAAAAAGAAAGAAAATTGTCAGATGGCACTCTGTAGATTATATTATTGAGGGGATATTAAAACTAAAAAAGGAATTTCCTTCATTAAGTTATTTTGATATAAGAGATGACACTTTTTCATTAAGACCCTCAGAACAAATAAAAGAGTTTTCTGAAAAATATAAAGAAAAAGTAGGATTGAGGTTTAAATGTCTCGCAGATCCTCATACTGTTTCAGATGAAAAAATAAAACTTCTAGTTGATGCAGGATGTACAGATATTATTGTAGGGATACAAGGAACAGAAAGAGTGAACAAAGAAATTTACCATAGATATCAGACTAATAAACAAGTTCTGGAAGCTGCAAAAATTATTAATAAATACCAGGACAAATTAACT
>CAZGSA010000037.1:0-9062 GCA_964528215.1 Candidatus Woesearchaeota archaeon | reverse complement strand
TCCTTGCATTATATTAACCTCTTCACCAACTTAATTGGGGGTAGCTTGTCTCAAAAGTGTAACTGAAGTTTCACCCTCATCATCACTACACACACTGTAAATTCCTTCGTCAGTAATCCCCATCATCTCTTCTAATCCAGTGAGGTAAACCACATCACAATTATTCTTCACACACCAAGCCCCTCCAGTATAGCCCTCTGGTGCTTTTGACACCAAGCCTCCACAACACTTAGTATTGGAAAATGCAGTTCCCACTGTCCTACCTTTGTTTTCTCCAACACAATCTTCATGAATGAATAAGAAATATGCTCCAGTAACCAACAGCAGAGATAATGGGATAATCCAAAAAAGATGTTTTTTGTTGAAACCTTTTTTCTTCGTCATTTTTACCTCCTGCTCTTTCTTTCTTTTTTGCGAAGATACTTGACAACATCTTCAGCATCCTTATAATTTGAAAAAAGCATTATTCGAGATTTATTTCTGTAAACTGTAAAGCCAATAGTCTGGTCGTGTTCATTATATCCCTTGAATGTCCCTCTTCCGACTTTGACTTTTTTTATTGAGTACAATAAAATCACCTATGGATGTGCCCTCATGTATTTTTTGGCAAAAGCCTTAGCTTCTGTTACAGAGAATTTCTTTCGGCAGTTATCTGCACCTTTATCAGCAGGATTAGGGAATGTTCTTGTACCTTGACCAGAAATCGTTACAGCAACAAAACTATTTTTTCCAAAATGATAAGGTGTACCTACATCAAGCACAGTTTTTCTTCCTTCATGCTCATAAGTTATTGCTTCCTTGCTTTCTGAAGTTTTTTTCCATTGGCTTTTTGGTATTTTTATCACCTAAGTAAGTGTTATGAATGAACTCATATATAAAACTTCTGATTTTTTGAATTAAAATTCAAAAATTCTGTTCAGTTTCATCATCATATTCTCCGCAATCTGATTTAATTTCATCTGAGCAATTTTGGCAGTATCCTTCTATACATCTATGAGCATTAGGAAATTCCCATTCATCAGTTCCACCCCAAAACTCGCCACATCCAGCACAGAATCCAGTTTCCTTGCCATGATCAAAACAAAGATGATGCTCTTCCTCTTCTAATCTCCCCTGAGTTGTTGCATCTTTATCGCAGTCTTTTATCTCGCATTTCAATCAAATCACCTTAATCTGTTTTCCAACCCTTAATCTTCAATTCTTTCCCTTTCTCTTTGAACTCTTTTGAGCTTGAATCTACTTTGTCAATTATTGCATCACTGCTTCTCCAGAATATCCTTTTGTTCTTGCCTACTTGCCCTTTCTCAACCATGCCTAACTTGAACAATGCCTCAAGATTATCTCTTGCAGTCTTCCAGCTAATCATCATCATTTTAGCAACTTGCATGGTGCTGACTGGCTGATCAAATTCTACTAATGCAGAGAGCACATTGCTCATATTTAATGTTGTAGGCATCTTAATTCTTATCAACCCCTATAAAATTTAAATCAATATAATCCTCTCCACATTCTGAACATACAAGAAAATACCCCCTATGATCCTTCTTCAGTTCAGCTTCAGCTCCACATTCATTACATTTAGCACTGATAATAAAGCAATCAGATTTTATTACATCACTTAATAATTGACTCATTGTGTTCCCCTCATTGCGAGTTGTCTCGCTTTCTTTAATTGGAAATCTAAAGGTACATCTTCACAAATCCCCTCTTTGCATTTCTTTGATGGAATCCATCCTTTGCCACTCTCATCTCGATGGTAAATTGTAGCTTTATCAAAATTCTCCCCAATTCCTATCGCATCTTCCAATGTATCTCTTGAAAATTGTTCTGTTTTTCCCCTAACTGTACCAACAATTTTAAATTTTTTAACCATTGTTTTCACCCCAAATCTTTCTTAATCTCAAACTCCCCCTTGATTGATCCGTCTTCGCTCACATCTGATGAAGACCACTTAATCTTCATCTTGTAGTCGTTGGTTTTCTTAGGATCAAGTTTAAGAAATTGTGTCAACTGTGTAGGCAACCTGATTATGAACTGGTTTGCTGTATGGCTCAAAGAAACATTTTTTTCAATAAACCTTTTCTCCACAGGTTTAGAAGAAAGCCTTTTTAAGATCTCTTTTTGCTTCTTCTCGAGGAATTCGTCTTCAACCTTGTTCTTTTTCCATTTAATCTGTCCCATTATGAATTGTATAATCATACGAACTATTTAAATCTTTCTATTATTAAATAGTATGATTAGCTATACAAACATTTAAATACTTCACTTACTATTAAATCATACGATTAAATACTATAAGTCCAGAGAGACAAGTTTGACGACCTACACTCTCTGGACTAAGTCCACAAAATGAACTCAATAGAAGAAATAGAAAAACAACTTAATAACCTTTTGGCAGAAAGAAGCGAACCAATACTCAGAGTGTCTTTTATTCTTTCACAACTGGATTTCTCATTCATAGAAAATAAGAAGATGACAAAGTTTTCTCTGCATTCAATCGCAAGGTTGTATCTGTTCAGAGTCATTAAAGGATTCAAGAATTATGAGAAACTCTCTGAGTATTTCAATGCTAAAAGGCATGACGAAGCATACATAATGGGATTCTACACTGGGGATGATCAGAAAGTAGAACTGCCAATAAAGAGGACATTTAATAATTGCATGAAACTGCTTGACAAGAATCTACTTAATCAGATTGCAGAGAAGATCCTCGCAACTGTGACAAAAAATCATAAGATGCTTGATCTGGAGATTACAAGAAAAGTCCTGCAAAAGAAAAAAGAGAATTTTGAGAAAGAAACAAAAGAAGCAGTTGAATTAGTGAAAAAATTATTCTATCCAAACATCAACTGGCACATTCACCATAATGCCAAATTCGGAAGCAAAGACTTTCTCGATGTACTGACTCATGTAGCATCACAAGGAGACTTCGCAAATAATGGAGCAGTCACATTTAGAGCATTAAACCCAGAAAGAAGAGCACCATCAGGTGATCTTATGCTGTATCACTTCTCGAAGTTTGACAAAAGAGAAGAGATACTGAACATATTCGATAATCTCCTCGATGTGATATTCAAGTTTGCCAAAAATAACTACAATGTTTTAAGAAACAGATTTCACGACATAGCCTATGATATTCACAAGATCCCTTATTATGGTAAGAAAGCCAGTTTTACTTGTGGAGATAAATTTGAAAGAGGAACATCAGAATTTATTGAATTTCTCACATGCTCAATAGTTGAAAATGGGAGAAGGTTTATCATAGATGTAATCCCAATCCACCAATTCTTCGATCTCTCAATGATTATAGAGAGAAGCCTTATGAAAGTAAAGCAGAAAATAAAAATCAATCATGTCTACTGCGATAGAGGATTCAATAGAGCAAAAATATTCAGAGTCCTCAAAAATCAAGGAGTAAAATTTCTCATGCCAATGGTGAGAAATGCTTCTGTAAAGAAAGCGTTTGATGAAGCTGAATTTGTAAAAGCATTCGTGAAAAAAGACTTTGAAGTAGGCAAGGAAAAAGTAACTCTTGTTATCGTCGATGACAACGAAGGAATAAAAAGAGCCTTTGTATGCAACTTCCCAGTAGAAGAAGAAAAAGCACAAGCACTCTATGAAATGTACTCAAAAAGATGGGGAATAGAAACAGGCTATAGAAACTTAGATCATGACTTTCGACCTCGAACAACAACAAGGAATTACAACATAAGGCTATTCTACTTTCTCTTTTCATGTTGTCTGTACAATCTCTGGGTGCTTGTAAACATCTGCGTAGGACTCACAGTACATGGCAGAATCAAAGAAAAACCAATCATAACAGCAAAGCTATTCGCAATAATCTTATACAGAATACAGCTCGATTACAAGTGGCATTTATGACCAACTAATTCTCAGACTGAATAAAATCGTAGCTGGAGCTGATCCTCTGAACTCAAAATTCCTTCTTGATTGTTGACACATGCCAAAATTAACTTTAAAAATGGCATATATCTTATATTAACAGCATAGAAAACTAAGGAATAAGGCTCAATAGAAAGTTACTTAACTATCTACTGTTAATTAAAATCAATTACATATAATTTTAAAAACGTATTATTATAGTCTTTTAAAGACTTAAAATGAAGACTTTATTAGTTAATGTGAGTTTACGGCCAGAAAGTGATAAGGCTATTTTTCCAATTGGATTAGCATATATAGCAACTGCCATGAAAAAGGCTGGTTTTGACTTTGAGATTTATGATATTGATGTGCTTAGACCCTCTGAAGAAGAGATTGAAGAGAGATTTGGGCGAAGAGATTATGATGTTGTTGCAATGGGCTGTATTGTAACTGGTTATAAATATATTAAAAAATATTGTGATTGGATTAAAAAATATAAAGATGTTCCGATAATTATTGGAAATTCTGTTGCAACATCTATTCCTAGAATTTTAATGGAAAAAACAAAAGCAGATATTGGTGTTATGGGAGAAGGAGATGTTACAATTGTTGAATTAATTAAAGCTATTAGAGATAAAACGCCTCTTGAAAATATTAAAGGTATATTTTTTAAAAAAAATAAAGAGATAATTTTTACACAGCCAAGAAAAATTATTCAAGATATTGATAATTTCCCTTTTTTAGATTATGATTTGTTTGATATGAAGCATTATATTGATAAGGGTAAGTATCTAGTTCCAGAACCCTATCCAATAGAATTTGAGAAAATTAGGCCTATGCCTATGAATACTGCCAGAGGTTGTCCATTTAATTGCACTTTTTGTTATCATGTGTTTAAAGGTGAAAAATTTAGGTTTAGGTCTACAAAAAATATTTTTAGAGAAATTTTGTATTTAAAAGAAAAATATGGGATTAATTATCTAATGTTTTCAGATGAATTATCTTTATTTTCAAAACAAAGAGCAGAAGAATTAGCAGATTTTTTTATTGAAAATGATTTAAATGTTTTTTGGGATGCTAATTGCAGGGCGGGGTTGTTTAAAAATACTCCTGAAGATTTAGAATTAATTAAAAAACTGAAAAAATCTGGTTGTTTGTATCTAGGTTATTCTTTAGAATCTGGTGATGAAGAAATTTTAAAAGCAATGAATAAGATGATGAGTGTAGAGGATTTTATTGAACAAACAAGAGTTTTGAAAAAAGGAGGGATTGTTCCTCTGACAAGTTTAGTTATTGGATATCCTCAAGAAACTGCTGAAACAATTAAAAAAACTTTTGATGTTTGTGAACAAGTTGGAATCTATCCTAGTGTTGGTTATCTTCTTCCACAACAAGGAACTCCAATGTATAATTATGCCCTAGAACATGGGTTGATAAATGATGAAGAAGAATTTTTAATGAAAATGGGAGATAGGCAGGATTTTACAATTAATTTTACTCAAATGTCTCAAGAAGAAATGGAAAGATTAGTTAATGAAAGATTAAAAAGATTATCTGAAAAATTGCATATTGATTTGCATGAGGGCAATTTAATCAAGACGGGACATTATGTTCAAGAAAAGATTAGAGAGGAGAATGATAAATCTGATAATTCTGGTAATGTTACTCAAGAGGGGTTGGATGAGAGAAAGTTAGAAGAGAGTAGAATTAATAAAGATATTAATAAAAAGAAGTTGGATGAAGTAGGAGATAACAAAAATAATAGTATTATTAGTGATAAAGATATAATCAGAGACACAAACACAGAGATTGAAAAATCTGCTTATATTATTGAAGATGAATAAAACGCTCCTGGCAGGACTTGAACCTGCGACCCCGTCATTAGGAGTGACGTGCTCTAATCCAAACTGAGCTACAGGAGCATAATCTCATCATACTAAAACTTAAATAACCTTTTTATTTAAAAACCCTATGCCTAATCCAATAATCAAAATACTAGGATTTTTAGATATTTTTGTAGGAATAACATTCTGGTTATTTGGAATGTTCCATATTATTCCAAGTAGCTTTGTCTTAATCTTGGGTTTGTTTCTTCTTGTGAAAGGATTGGTATTTGTTATAGGATTAAGTGTTGCAAGTGTTTTAGATATTATTTCCTCAATAATTATTGTGGCTTCTTCTGGAGTTGTTATTCCAAAGGTAATTGTTATAATTGTAAGTTTGTTTTTATTACAAAAAGGAGTTTTTAGTTTAATGAGTTGAAGTTTATCTTAAAAATTAAGAAATACAGCATCTAAAATATTTTTAAAATAATTTTTTTTATCTTCTTTAGTATCTCCTTGTAATTCAGAGTATTCTTTTCTTACAGATCCAAAGTATTCTTTTCTTACAGATTCAAACTTCTCTCTTTCTTCTGGAGAAAGATTCCACTTTATTTCTCCATCTAAATTTCTCCGATTAAATCCTTTACCATATCTGAAATCGATATGGCTTGCTACATTATAAGGGTCATCTTTATTTTTTCTTAATCTTGTTTTATATGCTCTTCCTTCTTCCAGAGTAGGCATATCAAACATTAATCTGAATATTCTTTCTCCCTCTTCAGTATGTAACCTCTTAAAATAAGTATTAATTTTAAGGCCGTGTTTAAGATTTACTGCCCCTCCATAAACACTTCCTTTATTTATATCTCTTAAGTGGACATTTGATTTTTTAGTTGTTTTCCTATATATTTTAAATAGACGTTCCAAATCAATATTATCTGATTCAACAACAGGACTTGAACCTTGGGGTATTAAACAAAACCCTAATTGTGGTAGAGTTATTCTCCAAGATGGATGCTCTATACTATCAGGATTAGAATAACTATAATGGAATACTAAGGGCCTTTCAAGAGATTTTAATTTTACCATTTTATTTTTTTTATCTATAACTCTTTTTCCCTTTAGGACTTAAAAAATTTATAGATTATACCTTTATAAACTTAACTCTTTTTTTAAAAAATCGATTTCATTTTTTAATTCAGTTTCACTTTTATATTGTCCTTCTATTATAATTGGTATGTTTTTTATTTTTAGAATTTTTTTTGTAAACTCTATTATTACTTTTTTATTATCTGATTTATAGGCTAATTCATGAATACTTGTTGGTGTTTCTCCACTAATATGCAGTTGCTTAATTTTATCTTTAAAAGTGTTAAATAATTCTTCTGTATATTTCATTGAAGAATCATGATCATAAGCATGCTGGACATCTAACATAAAATTAAAATTATATTTTTCAATTAGGTTTTTTAGTTGTTCTATGTTATGGCCCTCTTCTATTGCTGAATCCATGTTTTCTATTGCTATTGGAAGATTAGCTTTTGATAGCTTTTCATAATCACTTTCTGATAAATCTGTTGGATGAAGAATAAGTGTTGTTGGTTGCTGAGTTTGCATTATTTTTTTTGCAATATCTATAATTTCTTCAACTGTGTGGGGGGGCATGAATTTTGGCAAATGTAATGATTTATATTTGTAATTACCTGATGTTTGGTTTGTTAGAGAATCAAATCTTTTTTTATCCCAATTAAGATTAAACTCTACTGCATCTGCTCCTGTATTTTTTAAAACCTCTTCTTGTTTTTCTAGAGAAAAAATATCTATAGAATAGAACCAACCATTTGATGCACCAATTATTAGTTTGTTCTCTTTATTTTGTTTATTTTGTCTCATCTTTATTCTGATAACCCCTAAAGATTAATGCTCTTTCCTGAATTTATTTTTTTAGAGTTATTAATTTTCTTCAATTTTCTTATTTTATTTAGAAGTTGTTAATAGGTTTTATAAAGTAATTGATTTTATTGAGAAGACTTTAACATGTCATAGACGAGACTTGTTACTCTTTCTGTTGCTTTTCCCACATATGCTTCTTTTAAAAATCTTTTTCTTTGTGTTGCCATAGCTTCTTGAGAACTAGAATCAGAAATTAATGTTTGTAGGGTAGGAGCTATTTTTTCTGCATTATAAACATGAGGGGTTATTTCTAGTTGATTTGTTATTAAAGGATCTCTTCCTTTTAATCCCGGTTCTATACTTAAAGAGGGTTTTCCCATACATAAAGCATCTAATAATACTGTTGAAAACATTCCAAGAACAATATCTGAAGCTAAAACTGCTTGAGTAGTATCATATTTTTGATCAACTAGAACTGGGAAATTATATTGTCTAGTCATTTGCACTAAATCTTCTTGTTTTTCATTTGGATGAGCCTTAACAAGAAGTGTTGCATTTTTAGGATTTATATCTTGTAATGCTTTAAAAACTTCTAGTAAAACTGTTTTTTCAGTATAACCATGCCTATTCCCTAATCGTTCTGCAATTGGTTGAGAAATAAAAGTTAAAAGATGAGAATCTGGTCTAAGCCCTAGTTCTCTTCTTACTCTCTCTTTATCTTGTTGTGTAAAAGATTCTGCTAATCTAGGAAATTGGTCAAAATGAGGGTTGCCAGTTACATACAATCTTCCTGCTGGAGCACCTATAGCTAACATTTCTTTTTTTGCATTTTCATCTGGTAGTGCAATTCTATCAGGATAAACAGGAAATCCTATATCTCCTCCAAATTTTGCTAAATATTCTGTCCAAAAATCTAATACTGTTACTACAGGAACACCATTTCTTTGAGCAGCAATGGTAGTTGTTTGTTCAATAAGATACCTGTTTCTAGGCCCTGGTGTGCTTGTTCCTGTTAACACTAGGTGGGGTTGCACTTCTTGAATTATAGATTCCATTGCTTGAA
Organism: Candidatus Woesearchaeota archaeon; assembly: GCA_964528215.1. Taxonomy (GTDB): domain Archaea; phylum Nanobdellota; class Nanobdellia; order Pacearchaeales; family GW2011-AR1; genus ARS1285. The sequence continues at coordinate 401 of CAZGSA010000037.1, read as the reverse complement.
AAGTAGGATGTTCACAACCCTTAACTAAATCTTCTATTTTGTTATAATCCTGGCAGGCCCTATCAAAGACTTTATCAGAAACATCATAAACAACAGAAGTAACTTCAAAATTTGGAAAATTATTTAATCTATTAATTACTGGAAGAATTGATTGTCCTGATCCTGCATTTCCTGTTACCGTTAGTATTTTAGGCATAGTTTGTTTATTAAATAGGAGTATTTAAGTATTATTTCATTTGAGACTATATATTAAATCTAATCAAAAGATGATGCGGAGAAGAGGATTTGAACCCCTGTAGGCACTAAGCCAGCAGATTTTGAGTCTGCCCCGTTTGACCGCTCCGGCATCCCCGCAAATATAAATTTTCTAATGATAAAGGGTATAAAAAGCTTTATAAATA
>CAZGSA010000036.1:7267-9349 GCA_964528215.1 Candidatus Woesearchaeota archaeon | reverse complement strand
AAGCCCCCTAATAAATTAGGGAGTTATCAATTTTAGACATATCAAAAAAAAATGACAATTACAAGAAAACAATTAATTAAGAAATTCGTTGATTTTTATAAAACTAAAAACCATAAAGAAATACCAAATGCATCTCTTATTCCTGAAAATGATCCAACTGTTTTATTTACAACAGCTGGAATGCATCCAATAGCCCCATACCTTCTTGGACAACCACATCCTCAAGGCAAGAGATTAGTAAATGTTCAAAAATGTATAAGAACAGGAGATATTGAAGAAGTTGGAGATTCTTATCATCATACCTTTTTTGAAATGTTGGGAAAATGGAGTTTAGGAGATTATTTTAAAAAACAAGCTATTGAATATACTTTTGAATTTCTTACAAAGACACTTAAAATACCAATAAATAAAATTGCTGTTTCCTGTTTTGCAGGAGATAAAACAACAAGTAAAGATACAGAATCTTCAGAAATCTGGCAATGCATGGGAATTTCAAAACAACGCATAGCATTTCTTCCAAAATCAGACAATTGGTGGGAAACACCAGGTCCAGGGCCCTGCGGTCCAGATACAGAAGTATTTTACTGGAAATTAAACTCACAACCTCCAGCAGATTTTAATCCAAAAGATAAAGGCTGGGTTGAAATAGGAAATGATGTCTTGATGCAATATGAAAAAGATAAATTAAATAATTACAAAGAAGCAAAACAAAAAAATATTGATTTTGGAGGAGGTGTAGAGAGGATAATGACTATCTTAAATAACCTAGAAGATGATTATCTCTCAGATTCTTTTTTGCCAATAATAAAACAAATTGAGAAACTATCCAATAAAAAATACAGAGAAAATGAAAAAGACACAAAAGCAATGAGGATAATTGCAGACCACATTAAAGCAAGTGCAATGATTATAGCAGATGGAATAACACCTTCAAATCTTGAACAAGGTTATGTAGCAAGAAGATTAATTCGGAGAGCAATTAGATATGGGAAAAATCTGAATATGAAAAATTTTACAACCAAAATTGCAGAGCCTGTATTCTCAATTTATGAAGATTATCAGCATCTTCAAAAAAACAAAAACAAGATTTTAGAAGAATTGGAAAAAGAAGAACAAAGATTTTTAGAAACACTAGAAAAAGGAATAAATATTTTTAATAAAATAACTATAGATAAAAAACAGATTTCTGGAAAAGATGCTTTCTTACTTTACCAATCCTATGGGTTTCCTTTAGAAATGACTATTGAACTTGCAAATGAAAAAAATATTAAGGTGAATAAAAAAGATTATGAAAAAGAGCTTCAAAAACATCAGCAACTTTCAAAAACAGCAACACAGGTAAGATTTAAATCTGGTTTAGCAGACTCAGGAGAACAAACAACTAAACTTCATACAGCAACACATATTTTAGCAGAGGCTTTAAGAGAAGTATTAAAAAAAGATATTCAACAAAAAGGTTCAAATATAACTCCTGAAAGATTAAGATTTGATTTTAATTTTGATAGAAAGCTCACAAATGAAGAAAAACAAAAAATAGAAAATTTAGTAAATGAAAAAATTAAGCAAGCAATTCCGATTAAATGCGAAGAATTAACACCAGCAGAAGCAAAAAAACAAGGAGCTCAAGGAGTTTTTGATACAAAATATGGAGATAAAGTAAGTGTCTATTCAATAGGAGATTTCAGCAAGGAAATTTGCGCAGGACCTCATGTATCTAACACTAAAGAATTAGGAAAATTTAAAATAAAAAAAGAAGAATCAAGTAGTTCTGGGGTGAGAAGGATTAAAGCCGAGCTTTTATAATCTGACCAATAAAGAAAAATAATAAAAAATAACAGTTTGCAAATGCAAGCTATTCTAGAATAATTAAACTTATAAATTCAAATACTAAATAAATAATAAGGGAGGCAGAGAAAATGGAAGAAAACGAAAATAAGGAAAAATGCAATTGTAGTATTTTCCCAAAATGTCCAAGATGTGGAAAAGGCGATTTACTACCTTTTTCATTTAAAGAAGATGTTTTTGAGAAATGGAAATGCAGTAATCCAGAATGTGAATATACTGTAAAAAAAAGAGATTAAT
>CAZGSA010000036.1:0-7167 GCA_964528215.1 Candidatus Woesearchaeota archaeon | reverse complement strand
AAATGGAAATGCAGTAATCCAGAATGTGAATATACTGTAAAAAAAAGAGATTAATTACTCAACATAAATACCCGGCTTACCTGGTTTAGCTTTTTTACTTTTATTATCTGGGTCATGTTTATGCTTATCATTAACAGCATAAACACTGATTTCCTTGCCAATTTTACTCTTCAAATACTGCTCATTAAAAAATCCAACTTCATTTGGCAAAACATATAAATAAACTCTCTTTGCATCACTTCCTTTTGTTTCAATAATTTTTAAGATATTTATAATATCTCCAATAGTATTCTCAAGCATTATCTCTTGCTCTTCTAATTTTCCATCAATTTTTTTCTCATCACAAACAGGCCAATCTTCTAAACTAATAAATTGATTATTTCCCATTCTATCCCATAGTTCTTCAGAAACATGAGGGCAAAAAACAGAAAAAAGTTTTAAAAAAGATTCTAAATCTTTTTTTGCAACATTTTCTTTTTCCTCAACAAAAACATCAAATAATTTTCTTAGTTTAATAACGGCTAGATTATATCTAAATTTTTCAATATCTTCTGTAATCTCTCTAATTGCTTTATTTATCTTGCTTTCAATTCTTTTGCTGGATTTATTTGATTTATTTTTATTTTCAAAATAATCAAACAGTCTATTAATAAATTTTAAACTACTCCCAATACCTTTTTCACTCCATTGAACATCTTTATCAGGACTAGCTACACTAACTAAGAATAATCTAGCAGTATCAATCCCGTATTTTTTGCTTACTTTTTCAGGTAAAACAACATTTCCCCGGGATTTAGACATAACAAAACCATCTTCTCCATGCAACATACCTTGATTAAATAATTTAGTAAAAGGTTCATCAATTCTAATCATCTTTAAATCACGAAGAGCTTTTGTAAAAAATCTAGCATAAATCAAATGCATGCAAGCATGTTCTGCTCCTCCAATATACTGGTCAACAGGCATCCAATAATCAACTTTTTTTTCATCAAATGCACTATCCTTATTCTTATTATCACAATATCTTAAAAAATACCAACTAGAATCAAAAAAAGTATCCATGGTATCTGTCTCTCTTCTAGCCTTGCCTTTACATCTAGGACATTTAATATTAACAAAACTTTTATTTGTCTCAAGAGGATTTCCCTTTCCAAATTCAACTTTTTCTGGCAGTTTTACAGGAAGCTGAGATTCAGGAATAGGGACAATCCCACATTTATCACAATAAACAATAGGAATCGGAGTTCCCCAATATCTTTGTCTTGAAATCAACCAATCTTTTAATTTATATTGGATAGTTTTCTTACCTACTTTTTTTATAGATAGATATTCACTAATTTTATCAATTGCATCTTTATTATTTAATCCATTAAATTTTTCAGAATTAACCAAAATCCCTTCCTCACTAAAAGCTCTGCTCATTTTTTCTACATCTAAACTTTTATTTTTATCTTGAATAACAACCTTAATAGGAATATGATATTTTTTTGCAAATTCAAAATCTCTCTGGTCATGAGCAGGAACAGCCATTACCATCCCACTCCCATAGTCTGCTAAAACAAAATTACCAGCATAAACTGGAATTTTTTCATTATTAACAGGATTAACAGCATAACTTCCTGTAAAAACACCCTGTTTTTCCATTTCTTCAGCCTCTTTTTCACTTACTGATTTTAATTTTTTTAAAAAATCTCTAACTTCATTTTTTTTATCTTCTGTAACAATATCCATTAGTCTTGAATGTTGAGCAGAAATAACCATAAAAGTAACTCCAAAGATAGTATCAGGTCTTGTTGTAAAAATAGGCCATCTTTCTCCATTAATGTCAAAAACAATTTCAGTTCCATAACTTTTTCCAATCCAATTTTTCTGCATTATCTTAATTCTGTCTGGCCAATCCAACCCATCTATTTCTCTCAATAATTCTTCTGCATAATTTGTAGTTTTGATAAACCACTGTTCTAGATGCTTAATCTCCACATCAACATCTTTATGCCTCCAACACTTACCATTATGAACTTGTTCATTAGCTAAAACACTATTACATTTAGGACACCAATTAACAGGGGCTTTTTTTCTATAAACTAAACCATTTTCTAAGAATTTCAAGAAAAAATATTGATTCCATTTATAATATTCAACATCACAGGTTTTGATTAACCTACTCCAATCATAACTTAAACCCAAGGCCTTTTGTTGTTTAATAAAATTATTAATAGATTTTAAAGTAAATTTTTTAGGATGTTCTACTGCTTGAATTGCAGCATTTTCTGCAGGCAAACCAAGGGCATCATAACCCATAGGATAAAGGACATTAAATCCACTCATTCTTTTAAATCTAGCACAAATATCTCCAATTGTATAATTTAAAGCATGCCCCATATGCAAACCACTTCCAGAAGGATAAGGAAACATTTCTAAAACATAAAACTTTTTCTGTTTATCCTTCCCTCCTTTAGTTATAAAAACTTTATTTTTCTCCCATTTCTCCTGCCATTTTTTCTCTATTTGTTTAAAATCAATATTTGCCATATTAGTTTAATATCTTTTTAGATATAATAAAAACACATAAATAGAGTTTAAAAAATCTTTTATTAACTTTCTTTCTTAAAAAGTGTTGCAATCAAATATCTACAGAATCTCTTTTTAAAGGTTTTTTTAAAAAATTAAGATTTTGAAAATTCTTTCTTTTTGAAGAAGTATACATTGGTTCTTCTCTAGAAAATCCTAAGGATTTATAAAAATCAAGAGGCATCATGGCATTTAAACCAACAGGATCTCTTAAATCATAACCTGCATAATTAGGATTGGCAATCCATCTATTTTTCTCACCACTATTTAGAAAAAAATGCATTGCACCACCCATTTCTTTAAAACTTTCATATTCAGAAACAGTTCTTGAAGATATAAAATTAGCCATAATCAAATAATCGTCTCCAGGATTAATAGTCACATGGCCTTCAAAAGAAGGAATTATAACTTTTTCTCCTGGTTTTGCATGAATAGCAAAAGAATGGCTTCCAATAGAATCTTGCATTAAATAAATAGCTTCTCCATGTAAAACCTCATAAACTTCTGGCATAGCGTGTGAATGCCCTAATGTTTTAATATATTCTTGGGGCATTTTACCACCCATACTAATCTCTCCTCTTGTTCCAATCATCCTAGGAGGAATCACAGTAACATCAAATCTTAAACCCAGATTATCTAATAAAGATAAATCAGTAAGATTTCCTAAACCCCTATACATTTGATAAAATTCTTTAGGAGTATTATGGGGGCATTTTGAGAGAACAGAAATCATCTGATACCAGGTCCTAATATCTGGCTGTACACTAACTAGAGAATCAGTAAAAAATAATCTTTCTAAATCTCTATCAAAACCAATAGACAATCCTGCCTTCTGACTTAAATCAATTCCATTCTTCATTATTTTAATTAATCAAAATTCTTTAAATAAATTACTATATCTTAAGATATATAACCTCCATAGTATTCTAAAAAAATAATTTTCAATTCCTAAAATAACTTAAGATAAATCTCAGATTTATACACTTATAACCCTTTATCAAAGATTATTCTTAAAAAGTTAGCTTTAAATAATTTCTTTTTTTACTTAAAACATGGAAAACAAAAAATTTGCAATTTATTCAAACCTTACATCAAACACACAAAAAGCAATGACTCTTCAAAAAACAAAGCAATTTGGAGAATTAAAAGACAAGATTGTAGTTTATACTCCTTTTGAAGCATTTTATTTAATTGAAACAAATAAAGCAGAATTTATAAAAAATAAAAAATCGCTTTCAAAACAACAAACTGAAAAAATTTTAATTAAAAACAAGAATAAAAATAAATATCTTGTTTTTAGATACTTAAGAAAACAAGGATATATTGTAAAAACAGGATTAAAGTTTGGGGGAGAATTCAGAGTTTATGAAAGAAATAAAAATCATGCAACATATATAACTTATATTATTAATAAAAAAATTGATTTGTCTGAATTTATTTCAAGAAATAGAATTGCACATTCAACAGCTAAAAAATTGCTTTTAGCAATTGTAGATGAAGAACAAAGCATATTGTTTTATGAAGTAAATTGGAAAAAACCTTAATTCCATAAACATAAAAAACTATAAGATATTGATAACCTATAAAAAGATTAATAACTAATAAGCAACCGGGTGGGACAATAAAAAAGATACCTATCTATATGGCCTAAAAAATAAGAGATTATTAAGATAAGGATAAATAATCATCTGCATAGCATAAAAATATCAAAGATTATCAACAAACACAAAAAAGAGGACAATGTTAATACCAAACTTAATATATTTTGGAATATCCGCACTAGTCTTAACAATTTCGGGGATTTATTTAGTAAAATCTTTATCAAAAATTGCAAGATTTTTAGGAATATCTGAATTTTCAGCAGCATTTATTATAATGGCATTTGCTTCATCAATTCCTGAATTATTTGTAGGAATAAGTTCTGCTCTTAATGGAAATCCTGCACTTAGTTTGGGGAATATTATCGGAGCAAATATAATTAACCTAACCTTAATTTCAGGAATCATTATTATCTTAAGCAAAGAAATAAAAATAGAATCAAAAAAAATAGGGAATGATGTTTATATCATGTTGGTCACAATACTACTTATTATTGCTCTTTTTACAATTGGAAAATCTCTCTCAAGAATTGATGGAGTTATTTTACTACTTGTTTTTGGATTCCATACTTATGAGGTATTTAAAAAAAGAAAAAAATATCCTAAAAAAATGGAAAATAAACTTGAAAGAAAAAGTAGATTTAAATGGTTAATTATTTTTCTTATAGCATTAATAGGATTATTTATTTCTTCAAATTATGTAGTCAAATATGGTTCTAGTTTAGCATTAGATTTAAATCTCCCAGAGATAATGTTAGGATTATTTATTCTCTCAATAGCAACAACTCTTCCAGAACTTGTATTTGGCATCTCTGCAACAAAACTAAAACATAAAGAAATGGCAATTGGAGATCAAATTGGAAGTGTTGTAACAAATGCAGCCCTTATTTTAGGAATAGTTGCAATAATTCACCCAATTTCAGCAGAATTTAGGCCATTTTTAATATCTTCAATTTTCATGTTTATATCTGCATTTATTTTTGCAACATTTTTAAAAACAGGAAACAAACTTGAAAAACTAGAAGGGATTAGTTTAATCTTAATCTATATCTTGTTTATAATAATTGAATTTTTTGTAAAATAACCCCTAATATCTACTACAAATTAAAATCAATAATTTCTCACCTAGATAATCCTTATATGCTAAATTAATAATATCTCTATTAAAATCTAAACTAATCCCTACCACAATTAATTTTATTAACTCAATCTTTCTCAAATTAGAGTGGAAACAAATCAAACTAAAAAAAAGATTCTAGAAATCCTAGAAGAAAAAGGTCCAAGCTTACCTATAAATATAGCAAAACAAATAGGAATGAATTCTTTATTTATCTCTGCTTTTCTCTCAGAACTTACTTCTGAGAAAAGAATAAAAACAAGCTCCCTAAAAGTTGGAGGTTCTCCATTATATTACCTCGAAGGACAAGAAGAACAACTAGAGCCTTTTTACAAATATATGCATCCAAAAGAAGCAGAAACATTTCTTTTACTTAAAAAAAATAAAATATTAAAAGATAACCTTCAAGAACCTGCAACCAGAGTTGCACTCCGCTCAATCCGAGATTTTGCAATAGGTTTTAAACAAAATGAAGAGATTTACTGGAGACATCATATCATTCCAGAAGAAGAAGCAATAAAAATAATAAACCCATTACCAGTATCAAAAATAACAATAAAGTCTCCAAAACAAAAAATTAAAATTTCTAAAGAAAATATATCTGAACCAGAAAAAAAAGATTCTCCAGATAAAGAAGACTCTAAAAGTTTTATTAAAAAATCATTAAATAAGATAGATAAAGAATTTCAAAATCCCCTTATAAGTGAAGATAAAAAATCAAAACCAAAGTCAGATTTTATAAATAAAACAATTTGTTTTTTAAAGGAAAATAATCTTGAGATAAAAAAAGAAGAAGATTATAAAGCAAAAGAATATAATTGCATAATTCAAATAAAATCTCAATTAGGCCTGATTAATTTTTTAACACAGGCAAAAGATAAAAAAACAATTACAGAAACAGATATGAAGAAATTATTGTCAAATTCACAAAAAATACCTCTCCCAGCATTTTTACTTTACACTGGAACAATAAGTAAAAAAGCACAAGAATACATAGAAAATTATTCTTCTATTTTAAAAGCCGTAAAAATCAAATAAAATAGAAAACAATAAACTTTTTAAACCTATGAACTAACCTATTTTTATGGGAAGAATTAAGTCTAAATTAGTAAAAAGAACTGCTAATCAACTATTGGCTGAAGAGAATTCATTTAATGATGAATTTAATAATAATAAAAAAGTACTTGGGAGCTCAATGCCAAGCAAAAAAATAAGAAATCAGATAGCTGGGCATATAACAAGAATCAAAAAAAGAAAACCAGTAATAAAAACAGATTAATCTTACCTAAAAAATATTTAGGATAAATAAAAAATGACAGAAGAAATCCAACCTAAGGAACAAAAAATAAATACTACTGAACAAAAACCAGAACAAGAACAACTTAAAAAAGAAACAGGTTTAAAAGAAAAGGAATTAAGTTCAGAAAAAGATAATATAATTTTTGTAGGAATCAAACCTTTTATGAACTATGTAACAGGCGTAGTAATGCAATTTCAAAACAAAAATCAAAAAGAAGTTATTGTTTCTGCAAGGGGAAAGTTTACCTCAAAAGCAATTGATATTGTAGAAGTTGCTAGAAGAACATTCTTAAAAGATGAAAACATCCAAGTTAAAGATATTAAAATAGCAAGTGAACAATTTGAAAATAAAGAAGGCAAAAGAATTTATGTTTCTACAATTGAAATTCATTTAATAAAAGGAAATAAATGAATTTCAATATAATTTTAATAAATTACTGATATTATATAAAAAACAAAATTAAACTCTACTTCAATAATATTTATATACTAGTTGGTCTTATAAAAAACATGAAAGCAATAGTTAATTGGACATATACATGTAGATTTACTCCATTAGCTAAGGCTATTAAAGGAGTCTAT
>CAZGSA010000035.1:0-9418 GCA_964528215.1 Candidatus Woesearchaeota archaeon | reverse complement strand
AAGTAAAGGAAGTTTCTAATTAAAAATGGTAAATATAACTAGACGAGGAGCTTGTGCGCGAAAATTAGAATATCATGTTAACGGAAAGAGTCGGAGAGTTATTACTAATTCTCTGTTTTTCATCCATTCTCTCTGGCTCTTCTGTTTTCATATTCAAGAAAGGACTTCAAGGAGTAAATGGGTTTCTCAATCTTTTCTTGATTATACAATTGAAAGGAGGTATGCGAAAAATGGAGTTTAAATGTAAGCATTGTAATATGTATTTTAACAAAGTTCCGTTTGCCCTTATGGATAAGAAAATTCACAAGGAATATCTTTGTAGTGAAGAATGCTGGTTTTGGTTTTTTCATAGATTGATGATCGCCTTAATTCAATCCAATAATCAGGAGCGAGTAAATCAATATTTGAAATTTTCTGAAGCCGAAGACATAGAAGGTGTGAGAAACTTTGTAACTGACTCTATCATTTGTTTTGACGAGGAACAATTGGCAGTCATCGCACAAATGGAACATGAGTGAACAACAAAAGTCCGATGAAGTAAACAAGAAATTTCAAGAAATGGAAGACTATAATGTGTTTAAATTTGCAACTGAATGTCAGCGATTGAAATATCTTGTTGCTTGTTTAAAAGATAGTGTTCTTGAACCTATTTGTAGATATTATAAAGAACCAATAGTTAAACATTTTGAAAAAGTTTTCTTGGACTTTGAAACAGTGATTGATTTCTATATCGGAGATATTGCAACAGGGAAACTTAGAGATCTTAAGATTGTTGAATAGTTCAATTTATTTTTTTTACAAAAATGTAAGGAGTTAAACCTAGTGGAAACGAGAAGATGGATTTTCAACAAATAATGAAAAAATATACAAAGCTTGTAGCTAAAAGGTTATACAGAATCACAGACCTTCGAGTAGAATTTGATTATTATCTGTGGGATGAAACTGATGGTGCTGATTTGGGCGGTAGGTGTGATTGGGATGAAGACAGCACTATTTATTTTAATAGTAAATATTACGATGTTAATTATATTGAAGAATCCGCTTGGTTGTTTATTGTTCACGAGGTTACTCATTGTAAGGTCTGGGGACACGATAAGGATTTTCAAGAAGAATTAAAAAATAATTTAGAGAAATGTGATAGTTTGAGAAAGGAGTTTAATAAAGAGGTAGGTTGGGATGAAAATTTTATTTATTTAGAGGAATGAGGGTCCACTATCGAAGAATTCTTCTAGGACCCATTTCACACCAATCACAATAAAAAATACTATAATTGCTACAAAGAGAATTCCTAATCCTATTAAAATGCCTACTCCAAACCAATTAATCTCATCTAGGCACTCACATGATTGAACTTGGGTAATTTCTGATGATTTTTCTGCTCCAACTAAGTCTAAAGCATTATCTTCTACTGCGTCTAGGGCTTGATGTAAATTTTCATTATCCGTTGTGTCTTTTCCAGTTTGAGTAACAGCAAATAATACAATTAAGAGAATTGCTATCACAATTAGAGACATAAGCCCTTTTATTATTTTTTTCATCTTGAAAAACAACGCCGGCGGAGGAAATCGAATCCCCGAGACCCGAAGGTCCATGGTTAGCAACCATGTGCAATACCACTATGCGACGCCGGCATATATTTTGTTGTTTTTCCTATTATTTATTCTTATCGCCATTTTTCAATCTTTTGATACAGATTGTGCATCGGCTTAGCAAGATAGTTGAACATTGTGTCCACTATACTGGAAAGATTTAAATACTTATATTACTTCTTATATACAATTAAATATATCATAGTTTATGATAAAAACAATGACAAATAATGAAAAAATTCCAATTAGAGAAATTAACATAAAAAAGCAGTTAGAGAATGTTAAAAATTGGAAAATTAGTAGTGAGGACAAGAAATCTATTAAAGATTACATTAGAGACTTACAAATTGGTAAAATCACTGGAAATCAACCATGTGCTGGAACTCTAACGGGTTATTTATCAAATTTGAGGATAGCTTTGGAATTTATGAATAAACCAACTTCACAACTCAAACCAAAAGACACTGAAGGTTTATGTGAAGCTTTGTTAAAAGATAGTCTAAAGTATATTTTTAAGAAGAAAGATAGTGATGGTAAGACAATACATCATAAAAAACCATATTCTGAAACAGGTAAGATTAAAATAAAAAATGCTGCAATACTTTATTTAAATTGGAAGTTGGGAGATAAGGCTTCTTCTTTAATTAAAATCTTAAAAGTAAAACCAAAATTAAAAGAAAGAACACCAGATTATTTGAGAGAAGAACAAGTTGAGAAATTGTATAAGGCTTGTAAAACAAGTGAGGAAAGATATCTAATTGCTATGTTGTTTGATAGTGGAGCTAGAGCTGAAGAATTTTTTAATATAAGACGTGAAGATTTACAACTACCTAAAGGAGAAGATAATTTTGTGAAATTAAGTTTAAAAGAAGAATACTCAAAAACTAAAGGTAGAACTATTGGATTGTATTGGAAATATTGTTTAGAAGGTGTTAGAGATTATCTTAATCAAAGAATCAGTGAAGGAATACAAGGTGATGAGCCAGTTTTTAAGAACAATTATAAGAACACATTAAAATTTTTGAAAAGATTAGGAAACAAAGTTTTAGGAAGGTCAATTCATTTTCATTTGTTTAGACACTCATCAGCAACTTATTATGCTAACAAATTAAATCGTCAAGAATTGTGTATTAGATATGGGTGGAAATTTAGGTCACCATGTCCTGACATTTATATTAGTAGAGACTTAGGTAAGAAGGAGATTGATGAGAAGTTTGAGAGAACTCCAATAGGAGAATTGAAAAGTGAGCTTGAGAAGCAGAAGCAGCTTAATATAATCAAACAAGAAGAACTAGAGAAAAAGAATAATGAGTTAGTGGTTGAGATACATAATATGTCAAAGGATTACAATAAAGTTGTTAAGGAAATGAGAGAAGCTATTTTGAACATGAGAAGGTTGAATGTTACTGAAAATTATTAATAATAATTTTTAGTTTAATTGTTTGTTTCTATTTCTTTTAATTGGATTATAAATTGAGGTTATTTGATTATGTTCAATATTATGCATTAAAACATCAGCAACCGTTTTTAAAACTAAAAAGGATACTATAAGACTTCCAAACATGCCACCAATGAATAACAATAGATGTAATGGAAAGATTCTTATGTATGGAAAAAGCATCATTTTTCCAAGGTTTTTATTTGAATCAATATCGTTCTTATAGTTATAGATAAATGAAAATAAATGATTTATAAAAAATATTGCCCAACTAATTAATAAGAAGTTTATATCTGAATGACCTACAAGGATAAAAGGATTTAAAGTTATTCCTCCTAATTTTTCATAGAGTGCAAGTCCACTAAAGAACAATAAAAAAACAGCATAAATTAGATTAAAAAAACCATAATGAAATAGAAAAAATAATCCTATTTTTATTTTTGCACTTTTGGTAGGTTTTAATTCAATATTATTAAATTTCACACCATCAGTCTTAAACTTTCTAATTGATATAATTTTCAAAAATGCAAATAATCCAATTATAAAATTTTGACCCAAATAAATCCAAAGAATATATAATAAATTCCATTGTTGAACTATTGCAAATATAATAACTATGATATTAGTTAGAATCAAAGAATAAGTTGATAAATTATAATTTCTTGGATGAATATATTTTTTTATAAGATTAAAAACATCTTTACTATTTTCCATTTTTTATCAAAGAATTATCTTATCATAATTATTGTAACAAATACTTTGAGGATTCGAATAAGATGAGGCGGTTTCATCTTCTTCAATTGAGTTACATACATTTTTATCTTCTTTTTCAACTGCAACAAGTGTATGGCAATCTCTACTATTTTTTCCAGGAGTAACATTATTACAATAACTTTCATCCATCTTTACACGAGCAACATTCATCCAGCAATAATCAGGTTTTAAATTAACTTCATATTTCTGATTGTATGTTAATAGCTCTTCTTCCAACTTTTCACAATCTTCTTCATCTCCTGAAAAGGTATTTGATTCACCAAAACAGTCTAATTTATTTCTGTTTTTCATAGTATCAATATCATCTACATCAATAATCCTATCACATTGATTATTTGAACCACTAATAATTGCTAAAGTGATAATACAGTTTCTATCATTTGAAGGACAATTATTTAAAATATCTATACATTTTTCTTTGCTTCCTGAATAACCAAAAGATACTGATTCGCATATTGAACTATCTTTAAGGTAATATGCAATCATATATTTACAAATATCCTTTGTATTAGAATATACATAACTATTATCACAAAGTGGAAGATGTTTTTCTCCAATCCCATTTTCACCATAATCAAATAAATTTTTTAAAACACAGTATGGATATTGATATTGTAAAAATTCTGGTAAGCTTTTCATTCCATCATAAGGTTGGTCATAATATTTATTGCAATCTCCAATTCCGATAGATTCACTTTCTCTTTTTTCAACTTGTTCTTGTTTCCATCCTTCCTGAATTTTTTCTCCTTCTTCTGATGCAAGTTTCATCATTTCACCCCAATTTGTTTCAACACCTGAAAGAATTTTTTTGAAATCTTCCATTCTTCCTTGACAATTACATACTACAAATTCCTTATCACCAAACTTTTGTTTTCTCATAGAGGCTCCTAGCATTGGTGCATCTACTTTGGCAAATTCTGTTTCACATAAGTTTTGACATTCTTGTTTACTTTCTCCAGAACAATCCTTACAGTAAATATCCACATTCGAAGATGTTCCAATTAATCCCACTTCTCCTTTAGAATAAAGTACTGCCCAAGCGATTAATGCTATAACTATTATACCAACAATTACAGAAATGAAAATTATCAAAGGCCAATTTTTACTTTTTTTATTAATTAATTGCTGATTTGGTTTAAACTGTTCTTGCACCATACTTATAACTAGTAAAATATAATTTAAAAAGCTTTTTAAATGCATAAATCTATAATAGATTATCAAAAGAGGATTAAAATGGAAGAAAAACAAGTTCCAGTTGGTGTAAAAGTAATATCTGTTTTTGATTGGATATTTGCAGTTTTACTTATTCTTGGAGGAATCCTTTCAATAGGTTTAGGATTATTATTTCTAGGAACTTCAAAAGCAACAGGTTTTGGATTAATTCCAGGATTTACAGGAAGTCTTGTTCAATCTATGTTATACGGAATTCTTATTTTAGCTCTTGGAGTATTTTTAATCTTTGTTGCTATAGGTTTACAGAGAGGAAGAAACTGGACTAGGATAGTCCATATTATTTTAGCATTTATTGGAATAGGTCTTGCTATTTGGGGTTTAATTAAATTGCAATTTGGAAATATATTTGGTCTTGCAATAAATGGTTTAATTGCAGGATATTTGTTGTTTAGTAATAAAGTTAAAGAAGCTTTTTCTTAAAAAACATTATTTTTTTAAATTTCTAACCCAACACCTTTAAAATCAACTCACCATTTTTTGTAATCTTTAATGGAATCTTACCATGTTTCTGGACTTCTTGGTCTTGGATTAATTTTATTTTAAGAAGATGTCTTACATGAACTTTCAGACTCATGTGAGTAAGTTTTAAAATCTTTTGTAAATCACCAACACCTAAATATTTGTCTTTATTATTTTTGAGAGTTTTAAGAACAGCTAAATCAAGTTCATTTAAAACATTACCACTTCTCTCACCTTTTTTTCTTTTAACCATATATTATAGTAGAAAACTGTACTTATAAATATTACGATTAATAATTGTATGATATTATTAATTTAGGGGATAGAAACATTTATAAACGTATATAGGTATATATTATTAACCATACAATATATAATATAGGTGTTATATACAAAATGAACAAAGTAATAATATTTAAGGTGAATAAGGAACAAAGAAAACTTTTAGATAGAGCTGTGAAAAAATCAATGAGGACTATCACATCAATAGCAAGACAGGGAATAATGAAGCAAGTTAAGGAGATATTAAAAAATGAAAAGTAGGGATAAAAAAATTAAAACAGTGTTGGAAGAACAACAGGATATTTTTAATGTTATGGAGAGTCTTCTTAATTTTTTAATGAAGAAGAATGAAAAAATTTCAAATAAGTTTAAGTTGGAGGAAGAAAAAGATGGCACTACTAAATCTAGTTGATTTAAATAAATTAAAATGGAGGTCTACCAATGGTGTCGCAAGACAAAGTCAAGAAGAAAGCACCACCAAGATACAGCGAAAAAATGAAAAGAGAGATAGTTGAAGCTGTTAAGGATGGAATGTCTTTAAATGAAGTTTTAGAGAAGTTTCCACCTAGAAAAAGAGCTGTGCTTAGATACTTGAGAAAGTCTGATGTCAAACTAAAAAACTAAATTTTTTTAGGAAAATCAAAAATAGGTTTTCTTGCGGGACTTTAAATAAAAAATGACTATACAACTACCATCACAATTTAAGAATGAGAAATTTAGATTTGTGAAACTTCTACCAAAATTAAAAAAACCATATGAAAAGGAATGGCAAAAGAAAGGATACAAGTATGATGATAAGGATTTTAACTCACATCTTGAAGTAGGAAATTATGGTCTCTTATTAGGTCATGGAAAATTGATATGTATTGATGTAGATAACAGGGAATTAATTTCTTATTTTGATGAAAAGTGTAAGGACACTTTGATTATTGAGACTGGTTCTGGAAAGAGACATGTTTATTATTTTTGTGATGTTAGGAAAAATAAAAATATTGATGGACTAGGAGAATTAAGATGTAATGGAGTTCAAACAGTAGGTCCAGGAAGTATACATCCAGATACAAATAAGGAATATAAAATTCTTAATGATAAACCAATAAAAGAAATTTCTAAAGAAGAATTAGATAAAATTATTAATATTAATTCTAAAGACAAATCATTTGTTGTTGGTGAGAACTTAGACAAGTCAAGGTCAGGTGAGGAGTTTTGGGAATGTGTTAATAAAATTAAAGAGAATAAAACTAAAGAAAAAACCTTTGAACATATGGAGAATAAGAAGTTTGAAAAATGGAATACACATGGTAAAAGTTATCCATCATATAGGGAGAAGACTTATACTGCTGCACTAAATTTTGTTAATAAGGATAAGGAGCAGGTGACGCAGGAGAATGAGGATGAGATTAAGGATTTGGGTTTTTGGACTATTAGAGACTATGAAGAATACAAACCAACTAAAGACTACATCATAGACCAAATAATGTATCCAAATGATATTGAAATGATTTATGGACAATCAGGACATATGAAAAGTCTTGATATTTTGTATAGGGCTGTTTGTATTGTGTCAGGGAGAAAGTATGTTGGTAAATTTAAAATTAAGAAATGTCCAGTGGCGATTATCTCAGCAGAGAATCATAAGAAGGTTGATAAACATAGATTAAAAGCAATAATGAGGGGATTGAAAATTAGAAAGAAGGACTTACCACTTTATATTTTGCCAAGAGAGAACTGTGGAGATTTATTAGACAATGATTTTAAGAAAGGTGTTGAGAAGTTTGTTAAGAAGAAAGGAATTAAGGTTTTAATTATTGATACAATAAATCCAGTTACACCAGAAGTTGATGATAATAAGGCTAGGGATGTAACAAGAGTGTTTAATGAATTTTTTAAACCATTAGTTGATAAACATAATATTAATATTTGTTTTTTACATCATACTGATAAACAAGCTAAATCATTTTTAGGTTCTACTAAATTCAAAGCTAATAGTGATGTAACGACTTTAATTGATAGGAGAAAGATTGAATCATACACAATGATTAATCAAAAGAATAGGGAAGGAGAGGTTAATGGTTTAGAGATTGGAGTTGAATTTATTAATGATAAAAATGGAGAAACCAAAGAAATAAAGTTTGAATTAATCAAGGAGATTGAGGAAAAAGGAATGAGGAAGGTTAAGAAGAAAACTAAAAGTAATAAGATTGAAAATAAAATAATGTCTGTGATTACATCAACACCAAAACAAAGACATAAATTAATTGAGGAGTGTAGTGAGGTTGGGAGTAAAGCTACAATTGATAGGGTTCTTAAAAAATTAGTTAAGAATAAAGAATTAAACAATAGCGATGAAGGTTATTTCTTAAAGGAGTGAGAAAATGGGAACAATAGAATGTATGCAAACATCACTTGGAACTATGTTTATTATTTTATTTGTTTATAGTGTTTTAACAACTTCAATTATAATTCTTTTAATTTGGATTTTAAAAAATCAATTTAATAAAGGAGAGAAAAATGAAAACAATTAATTATACTCTGGGAAAATGTCAGGAGGTTTTGCAGATGAGCCATCTTCTGCTTTCCAACTCTCACTGGCATTTCCTAGGGAATCGGAACAACATTAATATAAGTGTATTGGGAATTAATTTTGTTATTAAGTCAAGAGTGTAAGTTTGATTTAGGCCATGGTGACTTCCTGTTCTCTTACACTCTTGGGCTTTAAAGATGTCATAGTAGATTTAGGTTTCTATTTGGGAGATGGGGAAGAAGAGGTTAATTTGACATCTTAATTTTAAAAGATGGTAAAATTGAATCAAAAATTTAACGAAGTGATGAAGATATTAATTGTATACACATTCTAAAGATAAAGTTTTAGTTAATAACGTTAATTTTTAACATAAAAAATAGAGGGTGATTGGGAGTAGGTTATTATTGTATAATCTTTTGTGAGTGTTTGTGAGCAGTATCGTTCCTAATTTTAGCATTTAATTTATATATAGAAAATTA
Organism: Candidatus Woesearchaeota archaeon; assembly: GCA_964528215.1. Taxonomy (GTDB): domain Archaea; phylum Nanobdellota; class Nanobdellia; order Pacearchaeales; family GW2011-AR1; genus ARS1285. The sequence continues at coordinate 640 of CAZGSA010000035.1, read as the reverse complement.
AATTAACTATTTTATATCGATATCGACACTGTTTTCTTATTAGATATCTAAATCGGAACAACCTTTAAATTCTTGTAAGAGTTGCTTAATAAATAAATGGAGAGAAAATGGTTAAGATTAGAAAATTTACAACAAATAGATTTACTGTCTATTATCATGATAGTTATGGCGAAGTTCTAGAATATTTTAATAACATTCTAAGTGAGAGTGATAAGTATGGGAATATGCATCCACAGCAGAGGTTTAGTGAAGCTATTAGAAGATTAATTAAAAGAGCTGTAAAAGAACATATGTTAAAAAAACATCAAGAAGAATTATTAAAAGAAAAAGAGGAAGAGGAGAGAAATGAGAAGATAGAAACAGATAGAAAAAGATTGAAAGAATTGAGAGAAGATTTAGGTGGTAAGAATGAAAATGGGTGAAAATTTAACTTTGGCTAAACAATGGCATAGACAATGGATTAAGGAATGTGAGGTCTGTAGTAAGAAGATGAATGAGCATGAACATGGGTGGAAAAAATTTATGTTGTATGGAAGATGTAAGAAATGTCAAATGAAATTAATCAAATTAAAAAGTCCTTATAACAACTGACTAAGTTTATTAATAATAATCTATTTTTATTAAAATGATTGTAGAGATT
>CAZGSA010000034.1:0-9515 GCA_964528215.1 Candidatus Woesearchaeota archaeon | reverse complement strand
TGAGATTAGTTTTAGAATTCCTTAATTATAAATTAGAATTCTCAATAGCCCTTAAAAATCTAATCTGCTTATAAAACCTTTAACAATCTCTTCTTCATAACTCCGAAAAATAAAAAATTACTGAATCAAAATAAAACTTCATACTTAAAAATAATTAAAAAAAGAAAAATATATGCAATTAAAAATGCAGGAGTAAAAGGAATCCCATATTTAATCAAAACCTTTTTTCCACTTTTCTTAATCAAAAAAAGTTCATTTTTAGAAACTCCTTCCCAATTAGATTTAATCAATCTTTTTCCAATTTTAACATCCTGAACTAACCAATCTCCTTCAGTAACTTTCTTGCCCTCAACCAATCTAACCATACAACAAGTTTCAACAGATTTTGCAAAAATAAACAAAACAGGAAATAATAAAATAAGTATCCCAATTAAAACTAATATCTGCTCATGAATAAAAATCATAAAAATAATCCAAATAATTGCCATAAAAATAGCAAATAAAAATAATCTTTTAAAGTCTTTAGATTCTTTAACAAACTCCTTGCTAAAATTCTTAAAATGAATTGCAACCAAAAACAAGGCCCAGATTAAAGCATAAATAGAACCTGCAATCAAGAATAATAAAATAAATAATCCGAAAATCTTTAAATTAAAAAGCCAATCATAACTTAATGGAAGAATAGCCCCTAATGCAATAACTAATTTTGCATCGCCTCCGGCAAACAATCTTAAATAATAAAATAAGTTTCCTAAAATCAAGAAAATTCCTAATCCTATAATCCCGTTGAGAATAAACCAATAATTTCCATGAAAAATACTAATCGCAAGACGATAAGCAAGTGCAAAGGCAATTAAACTAAAATTCCATAAATTATCAACCTCTCTTCTTTTTAAATCTTGAAGAACAGCCCCAATAATCCATACCAACCCTAGAATAATTAGAAATAGATTCTCATAATTTATTATCATCTTTTTTTACCTCTTTTCAATTCTCTTAAAATTTTTTATTAAACCCTATTAAAACACTGAGTATTCATTAAGCTAATGAATATAAATACAAAAATAACCGGATTTATAATATTTACTTATTTTATCTTTCTTTTTTCTTAACCACCCTCTTGCTCCCGCCCTTTTTATACTGATTATACCGAGCTTTCGCTCGTTTATCAGTCTTACTTTTTCTTTTTCCAGGCATTGCATAATCCATTTTAGAGTATTTAATAATTAAATAATCAAGATGCTTAATAAATCTAACTAAAAACCCTATATCCTCTGAGATATTTAGTCTACAGCTGACAACAATTTAATCTTTCTTCTGCAAAACTCAGAAGCCTATAAGATATTAATGCCTAAAACAATAAAATCAAACACTGAAAATACTAAAAAATAATTTTATTCTTAAGAAGTCCCTAATTCTTCAGCAACACAACACTTTTTATTCTTATTTGATTCTCTAAACCTATCTGCAGAATCTGCAGTTTTATCTTCATAACCTTCTTCACAATCTACATTCTCTTCGCTCCAACTTCCAGCAAAGTCTATACAAGATTTACAAGTTAAAGATTCACAACTCAATCCAACATTTCTACTAAGTAATTCATGGCAATTAATCTCCTGTTTAGTTTCTGTTTCTGCAAAAATAATGTCTCTTCCTCTTTGACAAAAATCATAATAACTTCCAGTTGAACAAGCTAATTCACAGCTTTTAACAACTGTCTGAACATTAACCTTGCCTCCACCAATCCCACTGATTTGCTCCCACAAATCTCCCCATCCAACAGTAAAACCATAAATAAGAACAACCAATACAACTAAAGCTAAGATAATAAAAACAATAGTTCCAATAGTCATCTCAGCCCCTTTTTTATTCATTCTTTTTCTCTTTAATTAATTTTATTAATTAAACAAATACTTTGTCATTTAAAAACCTTTTCAAAGTTTTTATTATAATCATATTCAACCTGGACAATCTTTTTTCCATTTTTAACCTGATTCTGAACAATCACAAAACTCTTTTTTAAAACAAGATTTTGAAAACCTTCCTTTATTTCAATACTCACATCAGACTTACTAATTTCAGCATATTCTAAATTTTCAATCACATATAGCCCTTCTTGTTTATACCTGCTTAATTCTTGATTATAATTATTAAAAAAAACATCAACATTTGCTTCTTTCATATCTCCAACAGCTCTATCAAACAAATCTTGCAAATAATAATCAAATAAAGACTCTTCAGTATAAACTTCATCAATAACCACAGGCATTAACATTTCCTGCCTAATATCTTCTTTTTTAAGATTAATATAGATTAAAGTTAAAACTGTCAAAACTAAGGTTAATAAAACCAAAAATACAATTACAGGAGATATGGCCTTTTTATTCATTTTTTTGTTTATTCTCTTAGATATATTTTTATTCATCCTATGCATCTTCTTTATCTCCTAACTCTATACAAAGCTCAACTTTTTTATTTTCTAAAACATAAACACTTGTAAAATAACTCTCAGAATTAGAATCTCTGCAAGGCCTAGCATTAGTTCTAATAAAATCAAAATCTCTCCCCCTATAAACTAAATAAGCCTGATATTTATCATATAAAGAATCTATATTCCAACCACTTTCAGACCCCCTATTATTAAAATCTAAAATTTCCAAGCAAGAATATTTATACTTATCTTCATCTTTTTTCATGACATTTTCATCCATAAACTGTTCTGCTAATTCTTTAAATTTATCAAATTTTTCTTTTCCTCCTTCATCTTTTGGTTCTCCAAAAATCAAATCCTTAACTAACAATTTCTCTCTTTTATTATTAATAACAATTTCAGTCTCTGAATTTAAAAAAGCAAATAAAGACTCTAAAGTTGCTTGCTCATTTGCAAAACCTCCAGTTTTAACTTCCACCTCTCCATAACCTCCAATATATCTTTTTTCAGTATCCATTGCTGCTAAAATTATAAAATAAACAAACAAGATAAATGCAATTAAAAGGCTTGCGACTACCCAAACAATAAGTGAATCTGCCCATGCTTTTTTATTTTTCATTTTGTTTATCCTCATTAATTTATATTATTTTTATTCTCCCTCAACTTGTTTTCTCACTCAGACTTCATCAAATTACTTGCCTTTTAGCTTACTGATATTCTAATTTATTAATTACCAATAACTTCCTATTATTTGATGCTGCTCTCTTCTCTCGCATCTTATCTTTCATATTCCTAATTTTCATATTATCAATCATAAGGCACTCCCTAACTGATTTGATGCCGTTAAAATTTTAATTTTATATTTTTTATCAGAATCTTTATCTAAAACAATAAATTCCCTTTTATAACAATCTGGAAAATGCTTACCCTTTAATTCACACTGAGTTCTAAAATCTTTTGTTCCTTTAAAAAAACTTTCAACAAATTCATCAAAATTTTCTCCAGAATAAATCTCAACACCAAAATAAAAATCTCCTCCTTCAGAAAATTTTTCTTTATCCAAACCAGCTAAATCCAAAATATCTCCAGTTAAAACATTTTTGTTTAAATAACCACTATTTGAAAAAACATCCACTAATCTATTAGAAATTGCAACAGCTTCTTGTTTTCTAATATCAACTCCTGTTCCATAAAATATAAGAACACCAACAACAATTGCAATAGTAACAATTATTGCAATAAAGATAAACATTCCAATATCATCAAAATTATAATATGCTTTTTTGTCCATTTTAAATCTTAGTCTGTTCCAACCCTCCTGACTCATAAATCTCTAAAACAAGATATTTTATCTCATCTTCTTCTTCTAAGTTCCAAACAACATCAAGATTACTAAAAAAATAATGTTTATACCCCTTACCATTGACTAATTTAACTCTAACTTCATTTCCATTATTATCAATATCAATAATATTTCCATTAACTCTATTTTTTTCAGCAATCTCATACAAATTAGTTATGTCTAATTTAATCACACTTCCGGACTTTGTTTTATCAATTCCTAAAGCAATTTGCTTTGCATAAATTTGCTCAATAACAGTTGCCTGACTCCCAACTCGATTTAAAAAAAGAAACAAAAAAACAGTAAATAAAATTAATAAAAGAAAATAAATAACAACACTATATAACATATTCTCTGCTTTTTTATTCATTCTAAACCCTCTTTTAAAATTATTACTAATAAAAACAGACAAAAACAATTAATAAATGTAACTGAGAATAACCCCTTAAAGAAGTCTGAGATTATCCCTATATCTCATTGTATTTTAAACCACCAATTAATATTTTTAATTAACTCGTCTGCATAAATCCAAGTTTTATAAAATACTAGTATTATTTTTAAAAAATCAAAAAATCAAGGAGCAAACTCAAAACTATAACAACCAAGACCCTTAAGAGTTTCTGGATTATATGGAAAAATAGTTGGAGGAACCCAGTTATACTCCTCATTTGGATGATCATAAACATAAATATATCCTGCTGAAACAAGCTCAGTTCCAACAGTAGTTTCTATAAGTGAAATTGCGACGATCCCTAAAGTAGGCCCTACTCCAGTAAAAATAGTTGCAACTGAAACAACTCCTATTGCAGCTATAGCCACTGTAGCACCAATCTTTAACCACTTATCCCTAGTCCCTTTGGGAGACATTTCAGCCATGATAATATAACCCTCTTCAAATTCCATATTCATTGCCCAATTTTCATAATCTAAATTTTTTAAAGTCTCATCATTACTTTCCATCTTCATTTTCTCAAAAACTAATTTTGAAGTTGCAGAATCAGTCCACCCAGGATAAATATACTCTAAATAACTTTTTCCATTGCTAGTTTGTTTTTTTTCTAAATAACTATAAATTTCAGGGTAACTGATTTCCTTAACAAGTTCTCTTGCTTTTTTATCTAAAACAATCCTATTACAAACTAAACAATAATCATTATCCTCAAAATCATGAGGGAGAAAATCTAGCTTTCCTTCTCCCAATATTTGGTTGCAATCATACATTGATTCTGCAATAACATCTTTAATCTGAGTTCTTATTTCTACTTCATTTCCTTTTAACTCAATCTTTTTAAAATCTGATTTTTCTAACCCTGAAAATTGCTCGCAATCATCTCCTGACAAACTTAAACAAATTTTTTCAGTCTTGCATTTTAAAGGAATATTCTTACTAGCCTCTATAGGACCTAGATTAAAACTACTCCTATAAACAATAGACTGATGACAACTCTCTTTATCAATAGTAGGATTCCAATTATAAATACCTAAAAAAGCTAATACAACAATAAATCCTAAAACAATAATGATTGTTGTAACTAATTGTCCAGAGGTAATCTCTGCTTTTTTATTCACCATCTTCTTTGTTATAAAAAACTTATTGTTTTTAATCTTATCCTCCTATTTTTTTAATTATAAAAGATATAGCAAGTCCTGCTATTAAAAAAAACACTATCCATAGGATAATTTTCAATAATTCATTCATCTGTGCTTTTTTTGTCTTCATTTTAAATCTTTAATTTAATTTTATTCTCACTCCACTTTTTTTCTCATTCAACCTTCATTAAATTACTTATCTTTCAGCTTACAGAGATTATAATATCCTCTAGCACATAAATGTATAGGTTTCCTCTATATCTTATTACACTTTTAAGCTACACAGAGCAGTTCTAATTCTTCACCTACATAATTCAAGGTTTTATATGATACTCTTTTATTTAATTTATTAATTACCAATAACATCTTAACTAACCCTCAATAAGATTATATCCTCCTGAAAACTTCTCAACATATAATCTCATAGGTGGATTTTCTATCTCAACAGGAATATTTTGATTATTTTTATTAATTGTTTTTACAAAATCTCCTTCAATATCAATACAAACACCTTTTTTATTACAAGAATCTAAAAAAGTTTCCTTTCCTAAGGGAATTTTTGTAATCCATAAATCTATCTTATTCACATCACAAATACAAATACAATACTTATCTCTAGAGCATTCAATAGGTCTTCTAAAATCTTCTTCATATGGCCATGCAACAATAGACCAACTAGTAGGAGAATAAATCCAAGTTTCTTCTCTTTCACCACTCAATTCTGCCTTATTAATTGCAGAATGAATTTCCCCCAAACTCTTTGTAGCTTTTTCTAGATTGCTTTCTTCTTGAAACATGCCATAAGTCTTAGCTCCAAAAATCAAAAGCAAAACTACACAAACTACCGCAATAACAACTTTCAAAGTTGTTGAAAGCAAAATACCTTTTTTATCTTTCATCTACCAATTTAACCCACAATGTTTAGTTACAGTTTCTATAAAACTACTCTCTAGATTATTTTTATTTATTCCTCCCCCAATACCCCATTTTTTACAATCTAAAACATGCCACTCTTCCTTTTCTTCATCAACATTTTTATAAAATCCAAAAATCATTAAATTTTCATTATTAATTTCAATCCTAAATTTATTAATTGCTAATTCGTCTGCCCTTAATATTCCTGGGTAATCAAAAGCAATTCTTTTATTAGTTGTAAAATAAAACACTCCTTTTTTCAAGACTATTAATTTTTCCTTAAAATCTTCATTTTGAATATATTCTTTATTATCAACCCTTTCTAATTTAACTCTCTTCAAAACTTTTTTATCGTCCCAAGGTTTCCATGCAACTAATTCAAAATTTTCTTCATCAGAATAATCAAATCCAAAACCTAATTCAACATCTCCCTTAAAATATCTATTAGTTATAATCTCCTTATTGGTTCTTGCTAAAAAACAATAAGAATCTTCCGATTTAATTTTATATTTAAAAGAATTTTCTTCTTTTCCATCTTCAAATAAAAACTTCTCTATTTTCAAATCCTCATCTTCTAATATTTCCCCTTCCTCTTCAACAAAACACTCCCTATTTTCAGGGCAATCTAATCTTCCATAAGAAATCTCTCCCACAGAGTTTGATAAACACTCTCCATTATGTAATTCACAGCTTTCCACACACCTAACCCTCTTATCAAATTCCCTCATTTGACTATAAGTTTTACAAATAACTCCTCCAACACCAGGAATATAAGAATCCTTTAATAATAAAAGATTCTCCACACTAACATAAGAACTAATATCTTCCTTAATAAACTCTGGATCTTTCTCATTTAAATAAAAATCATAAATATATATATTACTATCTTCTGTTTTTACAAATCCTAATTCAATATCACTTTCTTTATCCAGCATAATTCTTCCTTTTTTTATCTTAATATAAATTGGAGTTTTCCTATAATCTCCTCTTTCTAACAAGTAAATATTATCCTTATGAATTACTCCAACTAATTCTTCACATTCAGGAGGTTTATCAATAATACTCTGATTTCCAGGAAGATAATCTGGAAGCTGAAAAATCATATCAAAAACTCCAAGATTGCGCAAACCAATAAAAACAAAAATAAAGATAACAATTACAACTAAAATTAAAATTAACTTAACCAACTTACCTAAAACTAAATTCCCTTTTTTGCTTAACATCTTCCATCAACTTTTAAATCTAATTAAATTTTTAAGATACTCAATTGCAGACTGACCTTTTCCAGTTAAAACCATTGTAACTAAAACCAGGATTACTAAAGCAACCAAACCAATCAGCCACCAAGCTAACATATCTAGCTCAATTGCTTTTTTATTTTTCTTTTTTAATTTCATTTTCTCTTAAAATTTTTACTTAATAATATTTCAAGCTCATTCTTCTGCTCTTCAAATATTCTAACTATCTTTCTTTATCAATCACATTATATTCAATTATCAATATTTTTTTATTCTCCACAACTCACACTTCCACAATCTATTAACTTTATTTTATTTTCAATAAAAGATTTATTTATTAATTCCTCACAGCTAAAATCTCCCTCTGCTTTTTCCCCATCTAAATAATATTTAACCTTTTTTTTCTCACAACAAAAACTATAATCTGCACTAGTATCTGCTAAAACATTACACCCCTTAATCACATTATCCACATTGGAATAACCAATATAACTTTTAATATTACCTGTAAAATCTCCTGCAACCCCTGTAAAAACCAAAATCAAAACAATTAATATAATAAATGCTATTATCATAACCACAATAGTATTCCAAGCAAGTTCTAAACCTCTTTTATCCATTTTATTAATATTTATAATTAGAAAACCTCCTTAATAAATATTCCGTTATTATTACTCTTTTTTAATTATTCTTATCTCTTTTACATCAAAAAGACTGCAAATCAAGTTACTAAACCTGCTAAAGCAACTCGAACTAACATAGACAAAGCCAAGATAGCAAATAAAGCTGTTATTAAATATAATATTCCTCCACGATTCAAATTTTTTGAAATATTATTAGTTTGTTTTAGTTTATCTTCTCCAGAATCAATAGTTGTTAAAGTTCCTGTCAAAATAAAAATTATCTGAATAATATAAATTCCTATTGCTATCTGCAAAAAATAAGGTGGAATCATATTTTCAACAGCAAACAATTGAGTTATTGTGGAGATATTTCCTAAACCTGCAACACTAGCATCTCCTTCCATACTTATTAAACCTTCTAATTTAACTAAAATCCCTGTAATCATCGCAGCTAATCCGACAACAATGCCTGCAAGCAAAGGAGCTAAAAAAGTCATATTACTTCTCATATCACTAACAACATCTGCTAATAAATCTCTTAATCTATCATTAATTTTTTGAATATTTCTAACATATTCTGAAATACTCATTAAACTCTGAGCAGCAACCCTTAATCCTTTTTTAGCACTTTCAATTAATATTTTCATACTAGTAGCAATTAAATTGCTTGGATAATAAACTAAGGCCCCCCTTTTAGGATGAAAAAGAGCTTGTTCTAAGCTCATGCCCATTGATTGAATATTTGTATTAACAATCCTAAAAAATTCTTCTGTTTTCTGACCCCTAGTTGAATCTGCAACCTTAGAAAAAGCAATCTCTGCAGGAACTCCGTCTCCCAACCTATTTCCTAGAGTAAATAAACTGCTATTAAACTCTTTTTCTAATTTTTTTGTATCATCCCTAGCTTTAATTAATTCCTTAGTCCTCATTGAAAAAGACAAGGAAAAAAACATAGCAATTGAAAAAGGAATAAACAAACTCAAAAATAAAGCTCCAATCCCAAAAGGACCTGTTAAACCTCCACTTGAAGATTCTTCAAATCCGAAAAAATTACCACTGCCAAAAAAACTTAAACCAATCTCTGAAAGAGAATAGTCTGCCTGCAAGCCAATCCAAGAGGGGATAGGGGTATAACCAAAAATAAGGGGTAATAATCCTAAAAATAAAAATGGAAAACAGATTAATCCTGCAATATAATAGGGTTTTTTAGATTTATATTTATAATAAAGAGGATTTTTTTCTAATAAACTTGTCTCACCATAACCTCCTGGTCTTTTTAACAAAACCTGCATAGTTAAATAAAAAACAAAAAAAGGTATAATTAAATTAAACAAAACAAAAACATGAATCCAGGTTATCATCCCACTTAATAGGGT
>CAZGSA010000033.1:7710-9539 GCA_964528215.1 Candidatus Woesearchaeota archaeon | reverse complement strand
TAATAGTAAATACACATTTTTTAGAACTTACTCAAAACCTGTTACCAGGTACGAAATAACTAAAGCAGGTCTAATTTTTCTAGTTTCTAAATTTGAAAAAGGATAATATATTAAGACTAAATCTCCTTGATTGATTTTCATTTTAAATATTCATTCCAAATTTCGTCAGATTCATTATCCCAAACTTCCTTTAAAGAATGTTCGCTTAAGAGCAATAAGTCTCTAAAATCATCTTTTTCTACTTTTTTTAAGAATATATTTTTTCCATCTCTTAAAATTACTAATTCATCTCCAACATTTATTCCTATAGATTTTCTAATATCAATTGGTATTGAAACTTGACCTTTATCACTAACTTTAATTATTTTTGTTTCCATATAAAGGTAAGAATTTTCTTACTTATAAGTTTTTCTTTTATAAATCTCTATTATAATTCTCTTTCTCAACTTAAAACTATCTGCCCCTTTTGCATAAGCTTGCCAACCTTGAAATATTTCAAGTAGTTTTTCCCAACTAATATCTTTTTTCTTATAGCTCTTAACAACCAGAAAAATATTCCTAATATTTCTCTTTCTTAATAATTTAAAATAATAAAAATTTCTAAAACCTACAAAATCAATTCCTTTGTCAAGGGGAATGATTCTTGATTTATCTGGATGGAGTTCAATATTTAATCTTTCTTTTAGGAATTTATTTATCTCCTGCATCCAAATTTTAAGTTGTGATTTTGAAGGATGAAGGATAATAAAGTCATCAACATACCGAATATAATATTTTGCTTTTAATTTATGCTTGATAAAATAATCTAGTTCATTAAGATAGACATTTGCAAAGAACTGGCTTGTCAGATTTCCAAGAGGCATTCCTTTTGTAAAATCTTGTATTTTCAATTGCCCTATAATTTTGCAGTTACTCAAAATTTTTCTAATCAACCTTATAACTTTTTTATCTTTTATTTTTCTTTTTATAATATTTATCAAGATTTCATGATGAACTTCTTGAAAATAATGCTTTATATCTGCCTTGAGACAAAACACTGCCCTGGTATTATTTTTAGTAACTCTTCTAGCAAATTCATAAAATCTTTTTATTGCAAATAAATTACCCTTCCCAATCCTGTTTGCACAAGAATCATAAATAAAAGTCTTATCAAAAATAGGTTCGATTATGTTAACTATGGCGTGATGAACAATTCTATCTCTAAAAGCTGATTTGCTTATTTTACGAGTTTTAGGATCTCGTAAAATAAATGTTTTAAGAGGTTTAGGTGTGTAAGTTTGGTTTTTTATTTCATCATGTAATAATTTTAGGTTATAGGCTAGATTTTCTTCAAACTCAATAACATAATGCTTTTTAGTTTTCCCTTTTCTTGCTTTTCTGTAAGCAGAAAGTAAATTACTTAAATTGTAAATCTTAGAATATAAATTATTAGTCTTCATATTAAATAAACCTAACCATAATTAGGCCATTCTGCCGTTGTCATTAGAGTTAGGCAAGTTATCATCATTAGCATACCAGTTGCCATTCCTGTTAAGATAAGCTCTGAACAACTTATAGCCAGTTTATCTCATGATTTCTCATGTCAAGAATCTTGCTTGCACAAAGCAAAATAAATTTGCACACCAGAATTCCTCATAAGGAATTCTTGAATTTTATGACTTAAAGTAAACCTTAATAATGTCTTAATAAACTGACGTGTGGCCTAACCATGTGGTTAGGAATCATAATAAACAAAAAGAACTTAAAAAGATTTCTAAAATCTCCCTATAAAATTTTGTGTTAAACTTGCAACTAAATCAGATTCTGGTTTGTCTGATTTTTTTTGCACG
>CAZGSA010000033.1:0-7610 GCA_964528215.1 Candidatus Woesearchaeota archaeon | reverse complement strand
GAAGCAGTTCCTCTTTGCTGTTCAACTTTTATAATATCTTTGATTTCCATTATTTAAATCTCCCTACAAAATCTTGTGTTAAACTTGCAACTAAATCAGATTCTGGTTTGTCTGATTTTTTTTGCACGACGCCTTTGGCGTCGTAACAAACCACCCTGCCGTAGTCATAAGAGTCAGGCAAGTAATCAGCATCAGCAAACCAGTCGCCAAGCCTGTCAAGATAAGCACTGAACAACCCATTTTTTCCAACTCTTCCTTTAAAAGGATATGTAGAAACAAGAGCAATATTATTAGAGTGAGCATTATCTGCTAATCTATATGCTAATCCTGTATTTTTATCTGCCACAAGCCTTAATTGATTAAAATTAGGAACTCTTCCTTGTTCAAGTTGAATATTTCTATCTCTCAAATCTTTTAAAAGTATTTCTGCTTGTGCAGAATTTGTTTTAGGTTCTCCATTAATCTGGACTCCAAAATCAATATAAACCTGTCCAAAAGGGTTTTGGTTTTCTGCTCGTGAGTATAATTCTAAAAGTTTCTGTCCTGTAATAAGAGGGATTTCTGGACAAAAAGTTGCTATTGCAACACCCATATCTGTGCTTGAACCAAGAACATCTCCTTGATTATTTTTTCCAGAAAATCTATATAATCTTTCTCCAGCCAGTTTAACCCATTTATCTCCCATTGCTGATTGATTATCTCTTAAAAATCTCTGAACTCCTTCAGTATAAGCAGGAATTAAGTCATCAGCCTTAACAGTAGAAGCAGTTCCTCTTTGCTGTTCAACTTTTATAATATCTTTGATTTCCATTATTTTTCTATAAATTCTGCCATTATAAATCTTTCTATTCTGTTACTTTTCTATAAAGGTAACATCACATCTCATCCATAATCTAAGACACCAAGGTTTCTTAGATGTATCTTCTTTTACATTTCATTCATTGTTTCTATTCCAAGAAGATATAAAGAATTTTTTAGAGTTATTCTAAAAGCTTGAATAAGCTTGAGCCTGAAAACTTGTTGTTCTTTATTATCTGCTTTAATAACTGGGCAAGCATGATAAAACTCATTAAATGATTTTGCAAGATGATATGAATAATTTGCAATAATACTTGGATTCATATCTTTTCCTGCTTTTTCAACAATATTTGGAAACTTATCAATTATTTTTATTAATTCTATTTCTGATTTTGAAAGTGTTGGAATTTTATCTTCTTTTTTACTTTTTCCTGCTTTTCTTATAATTGATGAAGCTCTTGCATAAGAATATTGAAGATAAGGTCCTGTTTCTCCTTCAAATTTTAAAGAATCATTTAAATCAAAAGTCATGTTTTTGTTATTTTCATTTCTCAACATTGCATATTTAACAGCAGCTATTGCAACCTTTTTTGCATCTCCTTTTGTTTTTCTTTTTTTTATCTCTTGCTCTGCTTTTTTATGTGCATTATGAAGAAATTCTGATAAGAGAACAATTTCTCCTCTTCTTGTTGACATCTTCCCAATACCTTTTAATAAAACAAAAGAATAATGGACAACCTCTGGATAAGGCTTATTAAGAAGTTTTAAAGCTTCTTTTAATTGTTCAAAATAAAGTTTTTGGTCTTCTCCTAAAACAAGAATATTTCTTCCTTTTTTGCATTTTTCAATTGTATAGGCTAAATCTCTTAATGGATAAAGCCCGGTTCCATCTGCTCTTGTCAGGACAAGAACAGGAGTTTTCATTTTATTAATTAAATGAGTTAGTTTTTGGTCTAAAACAAGCCTATTATTCTCATCTTTAAACAGCTTGCCTGTTTTTTCTAATTGTTCTAAGATTTTTTTACTATGTTCAATATAAACTGATTCATAATCAAAATAATCAAATTCAATTCCAATTTCAGCAAATAATTTTTTCTGTCCGTTTACAGCAGTATCTACTATTTTCCTAAACAACTCTGTTGTCTTTTTATCTTTATGTTCAAATTTATGCAGTAAATCAAAAACCTGTTTTTCCAGCCCTGGTTGTTTTTCAATTTTTTTTGTTATTTCTATATATTTCTTTAAAAAATCCTCAAATTTGTCTGTTGATTTAAATACTAAAGCCAGCATTGCTATTTGCTTGCTTACATCATTAACATAATAGTGTCTTTCAACTTTGTTTCCTAAAAAACTTAAGATTCTAAAAATTGAATCTCCAATTATTGAATTTCTTGTTCTTCCTAGATGAGGTGAAGCATTTGGATTAATACTTGTATGTTCTAAAAGTATTTTTTCATCTTGCTTTTGTCTTCCATAGTCTTGATTTATCTTAATAATCTGCTCTGCAAGTTTTTGTTTATTTATAAAAAAATTCAAATAAGGTCCTGTTGCCCTAATTGTTTCAATATCTGTTTTTAATTTTGTCCTTGTTATCTTTTCTGCGAGTTCTTGTGCTATCTGGATTGGAGATTTTTTTAATTTTTTAGAAAGAATAAAACATGGAAAAGCATAATCTCCTAAATCACTTGTTGGAGGAATCTCAATTAAGTTTTCTATTTCTTGTTTTTTTAATCTTGTTTGGTTTTCAAGAATATTGATTATATTTTGTTTAAACATGTTTTAAGATAGAAAAGATTGTATTTAAATTTTAGTAAATTATTCTTATTGGAGATATTAGTTTCTTCTAGATATTATTTTATTTTTTTGATTTGGAAATCTTTTCACCCTCTTCTGCATAACTTAAGGTTTGAGAGTTTTTTATTACTCTCTTTTGACAGAGGATTGTTTCTTCTAAATTAGACACCTTTTATTTTTGCAGTGTTTATCCAATCTTTAGTTTTTTGACAATCAGAGCAAACATAAATTAAATCATTTATTCCTTTCTCATTTTTAGCCTTAACAATAGTACCTTTTAGCTTATTGTTCTCTTCTTCAATAACTTCATTACAAATAACACATTTTTTTGCCATAATAATACTGATTAACATGGATTTATAATTGTTTTTATTTTATCTGATGTGTGTCATCCACACACACATATCATAAGCAACTGAAAATTAGTTCTGGATTGGGATTCAAGAAGACAGTTCTAACTTGAATTTATTTATCCTCAATATCTCTAATTATTCATTATGCTACCCCTCTACAAAGCAAGAAATATTTATGAAGCATTAATTAGTAAAAGAATTGGAGTTAGTAAAACTTCTCAAATTTATGTGTAAAAATGGGTGACATATGCCCTGAACCTATACATTTTATTTTATATAGATACTTTTTTAAATAGAAAAAGAGTTGTTTTTTTATGCGAGGGTTCGAGAGTGGTCAAATCGGCAGGACTTAAGATCCTGTGACTTAGTGTCTTCGTAGGTTCAAATCCTACCCCTCGCATTTTTAGATTATTTCAGGATGACTTTAGATAAAATAAGTAAAACAAATGAAGGAGATTATTATGCCCTTATTGTAAGAACTAGAGCAGGTTATTATAGTTTTTTTACAGGAGAGGTTCAAAATCTAGACTCTTTTAAGGATATTTGTAATAGATGGAATTTAAAGGTTGTTGCAGAACAAACAGGTTTAACAGAAGAACAAAAATATAAACTTCAAGGTTATGAAATTATTTCGTTTGATGATGGAATCTTAAGGGAAGATAATAAGATTAGAGTAGGGGCAGAACATCTAACATATTTAACTGAAAGACTTAATCAAAGAGAGAATCTAGACCCTCAAATAGAGCTTCAAGGATTGGTTAAAAAAATTAATCAAAAACCTTAAAAACACAGGATTTCTATTTTAATTGCAGACTAGGCGGCAGGTTAGCTCTCTGCCATTTGCTAGTGAGCTTTAAGCAAGCTGTAAGGGGGGGAGTGATAAGTGTTCCAGAAAGTCTCAATACCAACGTTGAGGTTTTGTCCTTTTTGATCTTGCTTTTGCGAAATGGGTCAGATCTTGATCGAAGCAGCCCTAAACATTAGTTAAGATGCTTGAAGGGTAGCAAAACTGAGGAAGTTTTGAGGTTGCTTTTTGAAATTCTTTGAGCAAACCTCTGAGTCTGCTTAAACTTTTTAAAAAAGTTTAAGCAAAACCAAGATTTATCTTGAATCTGTACTTTTTTATTTTTTTGATATTAATAATTCTTAAAACCTATAAATTGAATTTAGTTTATTATTTCTAAACAATATAATCTCTTTCTAATCCTCTACCTCTATTCAACCCAATATTTAAATACATAAAATTCTTAGAATTATAATGAAAAAGAGGGAGATGAATTCAAAAGCTCAATTTTATATTGTAGCTGCAATACTAATTGTTGTGATTATATCTGGAATAGCTAGTTTAACAACCTATGCCCTTGTTAAACCTCAGCCAAAAGCAATTGAAGAGATAAGTTCTGAATTAAAAGAAGAGGGGTATAGAGTTTTAGAATATGGAGTTTATAATGGGAATAATCTGGATGATTTATTAACAAAATTTACTGCAGGAGAGTATGCACCTTATTTTTTAGAAAAAACCCATAATGCAAATATTGTTTTTTTATATGGGGATAAAACATATTTAAATGCTGTTCAATATAGTGCTGTAAGCACTGGAACAATATCTGTAACAGGTATTGGAGGTGTTGCTCCTGCTTGGAATCCTGTAGGAACTTTTGCTCAAAAAGCAAATGTTGTTGTTGTAGGAAATAAAATAATTGTAAAAATGGATTTAGATGACACTCTTCCTGGAGGAGAAAATGATTATGAGTTTAAAATAAATAACAATGAGGTTTTTTATTTTCTTATAATCCAAGAGAGAGATGGAGAAGTTTATATTGAAAAGAATTAAAAACACTAAAAACTAATATTTAATATGGAAAAGAGGCAGAAAAAAAGACTGAGTAAAAAAAATAAAAGAGCTGTTAGTTTAATGGTATCTTATGTTCTTTTAATTTCAATAGTTGTTATGATATCTATTGGAGTTTATGCATGGTTAAATGGTTTGGGTAGGTTTAGTCCAGAAATAGATTGTGAAGAAGGAACTTCACTGGTTATTGATGAAATCACTGGTTGTAATTCTGGAGGTCCTCTTGAATTTAATGTGAGAAATAATGGAAGATTTAATATTAATGGGGTTCTTGTTGGAGTAAGTGATGCTGTTGATAAATATCCTGTGGTTTATTTAAATCCAGAGGGTACTCCGGATGAACCTGGGTTTTATAGCTTTCCTCCTGCTAGTCCTTTAAAACCAAGTGAACCAGATAATATTAAAACTATAAAATTTACAAATATAGATAGTGATGGAAATTCTATTGGAAATATTTATTCAATAAGTATTCAGCCTTTTATACTGGATAAAAGAAATAGAATGGTATTATGTGAAAATGCAGTTATTATTCAACCTGTTCAGGGATGCAATCTTGCTTAATTTAAATAGTAAGATATTTATATAAAACAAAACCTCTCAAAAGAGTTAAATAAAAAATGATAAAAAAGAAAAAAGCAGTGAGTCCTCTTATATCCACAGTCTTATTAATAATGATAGTAATTATAATAGCAATTATTATATTGTTGTGGTCTCAAAGTTTTATTAAAGAAAGTGTTGTAAAAGAAGTTGGAGGAGAAACTAAAAATGCTGAGCAATTTTGCGGAGAGGTTAGTCTTAAAACTATTTTAAATAATGTTGATGGTAGTTTTGGTTTTCAAAATATAGGAAATATTCCTCTTCAAGGATTTAAATTAAAAACTTCTATTGGTGGAAGTTCAAAAATAAATATCTATAATCCAAAACCTGTAAATTCTGGATTTACTATTATGGTAGATAAAGAACCAGATGGGATTACTCCTCTTGGAAATTATGATGTTTATGAAGAAATCAAAATTATTCCAATTTTAATGGGAAAAACAAAATCTGGAGAAGTAACTCCTTTTGAATGTCCTGAAATATATGGAGTTGTTATCTAATATAAAATTTATACAAACTAAAATGAAAGAGATGAAAAAATCAAAAAGTGCAAATTCCTATTTTAACTTTTTATTTAATAGAAGATTCTCAAAGTCAAAACACTCACAATCTACTATAATTGCAACAGTTCTTTTAATATTACTTGTTATTGTAATCACAGGAGTTATTATCAGTGTTGTTCTTCCATTTGTTAGGGAAAGAATTGCAGGAACTTCTTGTTTTGACCTTACTGGACAATTTGAGATTAAAAATGACCCTGATTATACTTGTTATGATGCTGATGGTCCTGATGATATTTCTGGAAATGTTGATGATAAGGTGATGTATATAAGGATGGGAGTTGCAGATATTGAAGGTGAGATTTATGGATTTAAGGCTGTTCTTGAAACAGATGGTTCTGCTATTGCTTATGATATTGTTAAAGATCCTACTCAAGAAATTTATATGTATGGTGATACTGCAATTCCACCTACACATATAGAAATGCCTGGAAAAGATGAGGAAAGAACCTATGAAATACGTGGAGTTGAAAAACCAGATGCAATTAAGGTTTATCCTGTATTAACAGAAGGTCCTGATTGTAGTGAAGTTTTTGACAGAGTAGATTTTATTGAGGATTGTTAAATGATATTTAAAAAAAGGGGACAAGTTTGGGTAGAAACAGCAATTTATACTTTAATTGGATTAACAATAATTTCAATTGTCCTTTCTTTTGCAATGCCTCAAATTGATAAAGTAAAGGACAGAGCAATAATTAGTCAGACAATTGATGCTATGAATATAATAGATAATAAAATTCTTGAAGTTGAACAAGCTCAGGGAAGCATCGGAGTTATTAGTTTAAAAATTTCAAAAGGAAAATTAGATATTAATAACGATGCTGATGAACTTCTATATACTCTTGAAGATACTAGACTACAACTAAGTGAGATTGGTGAAGAGATAAAAGAAGGTAATTTAATTGTTAAAACAGAAACTTATGGAAAGAAATATAAGATTACAATTAAAAGAATTTATTTAGGAGTAGATATTACCTATCATGGAGGAGTTACTGGGATAAACACAATCCATGCGGCAGGAACTCCATATCAAATTTATATAGAAAATAAGGGAGACCCTACAAGTATTGGTAAAATCCAGTTAGATTTTAAAATCTAACATTAAAATTTAAATACTCTATTTCCCAGGTGTAAATAGAAAAAAGAGGAAAAAATGGAAAAAATAGAAATTAACTTAAATCCAACAATACCTTCATTGCCAAAACAATCTGATAAAACAAAAATTAATATTAGATACACTCTTATTTCTCCCTATGTTAGTGTTCATATTTATTGGGATAAAAAAGTAGGAGAATTAATTTATCGAGTTGAGGAACCTGTTTTAAATGAAAATGAAATCTCTCTTTTAAATACTCTAGAAACCAGCCTTGGTGAGATGATTAATGTTAATGTACTAATTCAAAAAACTCCTGAGGCTATGATTGATTATATAGATAAGACTTCCAGATTACTAATCGAAGAATTAGCCTTAAAAATAACAGAGGATTCTTATAAAAAAATATTTTATTATTTATTTAGAGATTTTGTTGGTTTAAATAGAATAGAACCTCTTCTTAAAGATTATTTTATTGAAGATATAGAATGTAATGGGGCAGGAACCCCAATCTATATTGTTCATAGAATCTATAGAAATATGAAAACAAATATATTGTATGA